>JAQWRR010000104.1 GCA_029243585.1 Gammaproteobacteria bacterium | reverse complement strand
AATCCGGTGTACCAGCAAAAGCAATTTTACAGGGATTCATCCCGGAGAATCAGATAACAGGCGTTAGAGAACGATCACTGGATTCATGCTTGGGTCCAAGCCTAGCTTTTTTAACTAGCTTTTTTTTAAGTCGATCTCGTTTTAGAGCAGAAAGGTAATCAACAAATAGTTTTCCCTCTAAATGATCCATTTCATGCTGGACGCATATAGCTAGCAATCCATTCAAGTCATGCTCGATTATTTCGCCATTTTCATCCAAAGCTTGTACCTTAACGCGCTCTGCTCGACTTACTGATTCGAAGACATCTGGAACGGAAAGACACCCCTCCTCATAACTAATCTCCCCCTCTGAACTGAGGATCTCTGGGTTAATAAAGCACATCGGTTGATTACGTTCCTCAGAAATATCAACCACTAAAACGCGCTTATGGATATTAACTTGCGTAGCAGCTAGCCCAATACCTGGGGCGTCATACATTGTGTCCAGCATATCCGTCACTAACGTCTGAATCTCTGCATTTACTGTTGCAACGGGTTTTGCACAAATTCGTAGTCGCGGATCCGGGTACTCGAGTATTGAAAGTAACGCCATCTTATTTCGCCTGAAGCTTTATACGCCTAACATAATTAGACCAAGTGCCTCTGATTAAATCAGGATAACCCGATTATAACGGTCAATATTATCTATATTTTGCATACGCACCTATACAAATAAGAATTATAACAGTTGGCGGGGAAAGACCACTCTCAATATCATGCACCAACAAAATAACCTGCAAAATCAGCTCAAAATTGACGACAGCAAAGCTTTCATACATGCTCCGGCGGTCGGAGAACTGTCAAAACTAATAAAAGACGTTCTTTAATCTTGCCTTTAAAAGAGGAGACCATGAAAGAAACTGTACTAGACGTGCTTATGTATCTATTCGAATCGTTCGTAGATGGCGGTGAAGAACCTGACCCTAATCGGAGTGATTTACGCAATGAATTAGAGCGAGCAGGGTTCGGAGAACGTGAAATTGAACGCGCATTGGATTGGCTTGATGGTCTAAATGCCACAGATATTGAAACAGGTATAAATGCATCACACACCACCACGATCAGGGTTTATGACCAACTGGAGAAAACCCGCATAGACACACATTGCAGGGGCTATCTTCTGCATCTTGAGCAAATTGGAATACTTACAGCTCCCCAACGCGAGCTAGTTGTAGATAGATTGCTTGCGCTGGGCTCAGATGATATTGATATAGACCAAATTAAATGGGTTGTTATGATGGTTTTGTTCAGTCAGCCGGGCCAAGAACAAGCGTACGCACAAATGGAAGATTTGGTTTTTGCGGAAGAACCACTCTGCCTCCATTAACGCTAAAGCGCTACGATATAACTGACTAGGTAACTGTTGATGGCTATCACATCACTATGAGCAAGAACCTTATCCTCGTCGAATCCCCTGCTAAGGGAAAAACTATCGAGAAATATCTCGGTCCAGATTTTAAAGTGCTTGCAACTTATGGACATGTCAGAGACCTTGTTTCTAAAACTGGTGCTGTGACACCTGATCAGGGCTTCTCGATGAACTATGCAATTAGTGAGGGTAGCGAACAGCATCTTGCTAAAATCTCGGCAGCCATAAAAAAAGCCGAAACACTTTATTTGGCAACTGATCTAGACCGTGAAGGTGAAGCAATTGCATGGCATGTACAAGAGATCCTCAAAGAAAGAAATCTTCTAAACAATAAAAAGGTACATCGAGTTGTTTTTAATGCTGTCACCAAGCGGGCCGTCCAGAATTCAATAAATAGCCCTCGGACAGTTTCCGAACCTCTAGTTAATGCTTATAAAGCCCGCCGCGCCCTCGATCATCTAATCGGTTTTCACCTGTCACCTTTGATGTGGGAAAAAATAGCGCCAAAGCTATCTGCTGGTCGCGTCCAAAGCCCAGCACTACGCCTTATTGTGGAACGTGAAGAACAGATTTCAGCATTTAAACCCCGGGAATACTGGACTATTGCTGCCATCGCTGGACACAAGGATGAGGTTTTTAGAGCACGCTTGTCCAAATATGGCGGAAAGAAAACCGAACAATTTACCTTTACTGATGAGGAGACAGTTAAACAGGTTGAAGATGCCATTAAAATCTCTGCTAATGGAATCCTAACTGTTGGTAAGGTAGAAAAAAAACAGCGGCAACGTAGGCCCACAGCGCCTTTCATAACATCCACCCTACAGCAAGAGGCCTCACGTAAGCTTGGTTTTACCGCAAGACAAACAATGTCAACCGCCCAAAAACTCTATGAAGGGATTGATGTTGGTGGTGGCTCTGTAGGCCTGATTACTTATATGAGAACAGACTCAGTCACACTCGCAGTGGAATCTATAACCGAAATCAGAGCTCTTATCAAAGATCGTTATGGCCAAGATAATTTGCCAGATGAACCTCGCACTTACCAAACTAATACCCAAAATGCTCAAGAAGCTCATGAGGCAATAAGGCCCACATCAGTTTCAAGAATTCCGGCAGATCTGGAAGGTAAACTAAACCCTGATCAATATCGACTCTATGACCTAATATGGAAACGCACTATTGCATCGCAGATGAGCAATGCCATTTTTGACACGGTCGGACTCGATCTTTTTCTCGGAAAAAATCGAGAAGGCGATATAACATTTCGTGCAACCGGCCAAGTACTCATTAAACCTGGCTTTATGACTGTGTATCAGGAAGGTATAGATGACAAGGTCAACGATGAAAATGATCGTATTCTGCCACCACTCTTAGAAGGAGATCATCTTCAATTAAAGGAAGTATCGAGTGAGCAACATTTCACAGAACCGCCGCCACGCTACTCAGAAGCAACTCTAGTAAAAGAACTAGAGAAATGCGGTATCGGCCGACCGTCTACTTACGCAAATATAATTTCTACACTTCGTACTCGTGAATACGTTGAACTGGAAAATCGGCGTTTTACACCGACAGAGCTTGGGAAGGTTGTTAGTCGATTTCTCTCAGGTAATTTTCCTCAGTATGTTGATTATGAATTCACCGCAAAAATGGAAGACGACCTAGACGCCATATCAAGAGGTGAGGGTGAGTGGGTTCCGTTACTTCAAGAATTTTGGGGACCATTTCATGATCAAATTGAGCATATTAGAAGTACGGTTACACGTGATGATCAGGCTAGGTCTTTAGGAGATGACCCCAAAACTGGTCGTCCAATGACCGTGAGAATGGCTCGCTTTGGTCCAGTTGTTCAAATCGGAACAAAAGATGATGAAGAAAAACCATTATTTGCAGGTCTACGCCCTGGCCAAAAAATGGATACCATCACCCATGACGAGGCATTGGAGCTTTTCAAGCTTCCTAGGGATTTAGGTGAAACAGCTGATGGTGAGACTGTCTCAGCTAGCATTGGACGATTCGGTCCATATGTACGCTATGGAAATAAGTTTGTCTCTATTAAAGAGGATGACCCCTATACCATAGCCCTACCGCGTGCTATTGAACTAATTGAAGAGAAAAAAATATTCGATGCAAACAGGATAATTCAGGATTTTACGGACGCAGGGATCCAGGTATTAAATGGTCGCTACGGCCCATATGTGACAAACAAAAAAAAGAACGCAAAAATTCCAAAGGATATCGACCCTAAACAGCTGTCACTTGAAGAGTGTCAGGAATTGATTGCTGCGGCACCGGAACGTAAAGGCCGACGTGGCTCTAAAAAAGCTGCAGGAGGCAAAAAGACTACTACTAAAAAAACGACTCCAAAGAAGAGCAAGAAGACTCGGAGAAAAAAAACCGCAACAAAAAAACCCTAGTATGAAAAAAAAACCGCAGCTAATAGCGAACTTTTTTCCCTACGAGGCAGTTAGGCTCAGTCCTACCAAGGCACATCAGACAGACCACATTCGATGCTAGATATTCAATTGCAAAAAGCAGTCAAGGCATTGTTGGCGGGTGGACTGATTGCTTATCCAACCGAAGCCGTTTATGGATTGGGTTGCATACCCTCGCAGCGTGAAACAGTAGCTCGCCTTCTCACAATCAAAAAGAGATCATGGCGGAAAGGTCTTACGCTGATCGCTTCGAATCTCGAGCAGCTTGAGCCTCTGATTGTCCTGCCTTCTGGCAAACTGGGAGAAGAAATTCTAAAAAGCTGGCCTGGTCCCTTCACATGGATAGTAGATGCACGACAGGATGCTTTACCATGGATTAGCGGTGGGCGAGATACGCTAGCCATTAGAGTAACAAGTCACCCGATAGCATGTGCACTCTGTGAACAAATTGGGGGGCCTCTAGTCTCAACAAGTGCAAACCGCTCTGGACAACCGCCATTACGGGATGTTCTTCAGGTCCAGAAGAAATTTGGATCTGAATTGGATTATATTCTTGGAGGAGCGGTTGGTGAACTTAAGCAGCCTACAGTAATAAGGGATGGGCGCAGTGGCGAATTACTTCGTGAGGGCTAGTAATTAGACTATTTTAATTTTGGAAGGGAGCAGTCTTAAAAAATGACGGACCGGTACGCAGTTGTCGGCTACCCGATCGAGCATAGCCAATCTCCGATGATCCACAGATCATTTGCTTGCCTGACTGGTGAAGAACTTTCCTACGACCTCATCTCAGCAAAACCATCTTCCTTTGAGGGCGCTATAAAAGAATTTGCTGCATCCGGCGGCAAAGGACTAAACATAACTCTCCCTCACAAAGAGGCCGCTTTCAAGCTAGCCAATGACCTTGGTCCGGAAGCACAAAAAGCCAAGGCCGTTAATACATTGACTATAAGTTCGCCAACGAATATTCGTGGCGATAATACGGATGGCATGGGGCTGCTAAGAGATCTAACTATAAATCATGGGTTAAGTCTTGAAGACAAAAGCGTTTTAATACTAGGTGCTGGTGGCGCTGCGAGAGGCATAATACCGCCCTTAATGGAGTCTAATATTGGCAAGATAGCGCTCGCCAATCGCACGATAGAAAAAGCAAGAAATTTAGCAGAAGCTTTTAGCACAACCAATAAAATATCTGTTTATGCTTTCGAAAAGCTGCATAAAATAGAACCATATGATGTTGTTATAAATGCTACCTCCGCTGGGATAAAAGGTGAAAAATTTGAATTTTCATCAAACTGTATTAATACAAGTACGTTCTGTTATGACCTCTCATATAGTTCAACGCAGACGCCTTTTTCTACCTGGGCATATAAAAATGGCGTAAAAAATATAGCAGATGGATGGGGAATGCTTATAGAACAAGCCGCTGAGTCATTTCGAATTTGGCGTGGAATTAGACCTGATACAAACACTTTGCTAAAACAAACACCAACTAGATAGCTATCTTTAAAGACTATCTCATGGTTACTAATTCTTCTGCACTCGTTGGATGAATTGCTAGCGTATTATCAAAATCAGATTTAAGAGCGCCCATAGATATGGCAACCGCAAACCCCTGAAGCATTTCATCAGCACCCGCACCTACTATGTGGCATCCAACTACTCGTTCCTCTTTACCCGCAGTAACCAATTTCATCAGTGTTTTAGGTTTATGCTCTGTTAATGCGTTATACATTGGAACAAATTCTGATGTATAAACACGCACGGAATCACTACCAAATGAAGCCACTGCCTCGACTTCCGTTTGCCCGACTGTACCCACCGGCGGGTGAGAAAAAATTACAGTAGGAACAATGTCATAGTTTAAATATCTTTCTGGCTGAGCATTGAAAACCCTATCAGCCAATCTTCGTCCAGCAGCAATGGCTACCGGAGTAAGCTGTGCTTTTCCAGTAACATCTCCAACAGCATATACACCGCTAGTACTAGTATTCTGATAGCGGTCTACAACTATATAACCCCTATCATCAACTTTAACGCCAGCATTTTTTAGAGTCAGAAAATGAGTGTTTGGAGCCCTACCAATAGCCCACAAGAGAGAATCAAAATTATCAAATGTGCGCCCATCCTCCAAAGTTAGAGCTAAACCTTTTTCATGTTGAACACTTTGAGGTACCGCCTGATTAATTACTTCAATCCCAGTTGCACGCATATGTTCTAAAAGGTGGTTTCCTAATTTTTCCTCAAAAGAACGTAGCAGACTGCCATAACGGAGAAATTGCACAACATGACTACCTAAGGCATTCAAAACACCTGCTAACTCCACCGCAATGTATCCACTACCAATTATTCCTACTCGTTTAGGTATTTCCCCAAGATCAAAGAATCCGTCTGAAGTAATTCCAAAATTAGCCCCAGGTATCTCAGGTACAATCGGAAAGCCCCCTGTAGCTATAAGGATATTCTCTGCATACACTTTATCCCCATCCTCCGTTTCTATTTCTTTTGCTGAGACAAATTTGCCTCGGCCCTGTATCAGATCGATTGATTTTTTCTCTAAATTGCTCTGATAAATACCATTCAAACGTTTTACGTAAGAATCTCTTTTCTGCTTTAAAACAGGCCAATCATGACCATGCTGGGAAATGTTGAATCCATAATCTGTTGCATCTTCTATTTCTTGTGAAATCTGAGCAGCATTCCACATCACCTTTTTAGGTACACATCCAACGTTCACGCAAGTTCCGCCCAGCCGGGCTGGTTCAATGACAACAACTCGAGCCCCATATTCGGATGCTCTTTGTGCAGCCGCCAGACCACCACTACCACCTCCAAGCACGATGAGATCGTATTTGTTCACAAAAGTAGTTCCAATGCTGATATAAAATTGGAGCTTAACAGGAAAAATATATTTATCCTTACTGCCTCTCTTTTATTCCAAAACACACTGGCCGTGTATGCTAGATTAGATGCTTTTTTTGGGGTAGCTAGTGAAAAATCCGTTGCTTGAGCCCGTAGGGCTGCCGGTATTTGGTTCCATTCAGGCTAAACATGTTGATAATGCTGTCCAACACACACTAGAAAACCTTCGGTCCAGATTAGCTAAGGTGGAAACTAGCGCAACCCCCTCTTTCGAAACTGCTGAAGAAATAGAACGTATTCAAGATGCGATCCATCGAGTATGGGGACCAATAACACATTTGAATTCGGTGATTTCTACACCAGAGTTAAGAGATTCCTATAACAAATGCTTACCACTGATTTCAGAATTTGGGACTGAGATTGCACAAAGCGAAAAGCTTTGGTCCTTGTTTACTCAGTTAGAACTGGAAACAGACTCTAGCCATATAACTAAAAGGCAGCTTATCTCCCATACTCTTCGGGCTTTCAAGCTAGCTGGTGTTGGCTTGCCAAATGAAATTAAGAAAAAATTCAAAGAGTTAGTTAAAAAACTTGCACAATGTCAGGCCTCCTTTGAACAAAACCTGATGGACGCAACCGACGCCTTTCAATGCCATCAAACTGACGAAACAGCACTGAAGGGAATTCCAAATACAATCCTTCTACAAGCCAAAAAGCTGGCTGAAAAAGAAGGTCGGAATGGCTGGTTACTCACTCTTGATCCTCCCACATACCAAGCTATTATGGCCCATGCCGAGAATACAGACCTTAGGGCCCTTTATTACGAAGCATGGGTGACTCGCGCATCTGACCAAGGGCCACAGGCTGGGCTTTGGGATAACCGTGGACTAATTGAAGAAATAACAAAACTGCGTCATGAATCAGCAATTTTATTAGGCTTTAATAACTATGCAGAGCTTTCCCTTGCAACCAAAATGGCAAGCTCAACTAAAGAGGTTTTAGAGTTTCTTCAAGAGCTTGCCAAAAAAAGTCAGCCAGTAGCTCAAACTGAACTTAATGAACTCAAGTCTTTTGCAGGAAGGGATTTGAACCCCTGGGATATATCCTATTTTTCTGAAAAACTACGTCAATCCCGTTTCGGTTTATCTGATAATGAATTACGGTCATATTTCCCTCTGCCAACTGTCATTGCAGGATTATTTGCCGTTGTAGAAAAACTCTTTGGAATTAAGGTTAATGCTCAAAGTGGTGTAGAAACATGGCATCCAGACGTAACATACTATGAAATTTTTTCGGCTAATGGATCACCTATCGGAGGATTCTTTACAGACCTATTTTCTCGACAAAACAAAAGGGGCGGCGCATGGATGGATGAATGCCTTGTGAAATCCGAATTGCAGGAACTAATCCAACGACCGGTAGCTTATTTAGTATGTAACTTTAGCCCACCATCAGGCTCTGATCCTTCGTTACTAACACATAGCGATGTCGTTACGCTTTTTCATGAATTTGGACATACGCTGCACCACCTATTGACCGAAGTTAACTATCCGTCACTGTCCGGTATAAATGGGGTACCCTGGGATGCCGTGGAACTGCCCAGTCAATTTCTAGAAAACTATGCTTGGGCGCCTGAGGTACTACCCCTAATTTCAGGACACTATCGAACAGGTAAGAGTCTGCCTAAAAAAACAATAAAAACACTGAATGCGTCTCGTTCATTTCAGGCTGGACTCGCTATGATAAGACAGCTTGAATTTGCTCTTTTTGATTTCAAACTACATGCTGAATACGATCCTATTCAGGGGTCACTAACCGAGAAGATTTTGGAGACTGTTCGAAGTGAAGTGGCTATTATGGAAGTACCAACATTCAACCGCTTCCCCAATAGTTTCTCTCATGTTTTTGGTGGTGGTTATGCAGCTGGTTACTACAGCTATAAATGGGCGGAGGTATTGGCAGCTGATGCGTTCTCCGCATTCAAGGACTCGGGCATATTTGATGAAGCGACAGCTGCCAGGTTTCAGAACTGTATATTGGCAACTGGCGGAAGCCGTGAAGCGATTGATAACTTCAAAAATTTTCGTGGGCGTTTGCCCAGTTTAAACCCTTTACTCCTTCAAGACGGTATTCTAAAAGACAAGGTTGTCGGTTTATGAAAATTGCAACATGGAATGTGAATAGTCTGAGGGTTCGTCTTGAACAGGTAATAGAGTGGCTTAAGCGTGTACAGCCAGACGTTCTTGGGCTTCAGGAAACCAAAATGACAGACGAGAATTTTCCTGCAAGAGCGTTTGAGGAAATTGGTTATACGGCTGTTTTTAGCGGTCAACCTACCTATAACGGGGTTGCTTTAATATCACGCCAACCTCCCAAAGATATAACAATGAAACTGGAGGGGTTTTCGGACCCACAGAAGAGGGTGCTGGGAGCTACTTATAATAATATTAGAGTTTTCAACTTATATGTGCCCAATGGACAAAGCGTTGACTCCGATAAATACGAGTACAAACTAGAGTGGCTTAATGCGTTGGATTCTCAACTTCAAGCCGAATCACAAGCTCATGAACTTGTATTGGCAATGGGAGATTTTAATATTGCACCAGAAGATCCTGATGTGCATGACCCTGCTATCTGGAAAGGAAAAGTACTTTGTAGTCCTAAAGAGCGCGCCGCGTTAAATAAAATACAGTCTGCTGGCTATAAAGATACTTTTCGCTTATTTGATCAACCTGAAAAAAGTTTTAGTTGGTGGGATTACCGTGCAGCGGCTTTCCGTAGAAACATGGGAATGCGTATTGACTTAATCCTCGCTACAAAAAAGCTAAGTGATCTTTGTGCTGGATGTTCCATTGATGTTGAACCCAGAAAAAATGAACGTCCTTCAGACCATACCCCAGTTATTGCCGAGTTCCGAGATAAATAACCCAAAGAACTATAAATATGACAGCTATAATAATTTAGCTCTCTTATCATTAGCATTCAGCCAAAGTTTATAATCGACACCATTCACTACATATGACCAATGTAAAAGTGATTGCTGTATCCGCCTACTCACATCCTGGCTCAATTCAATAGAACATCCACATTGATTTATCTGAGAATAGATACGATTTCTCCAACGTCCTTTTAGCCCACAAAATGCTGCCCATCTTTTTATTTGACGCTCATCGTCCTCATGTCTTCGGCCCATATAGTACTTACAGTACCACTCGAACCAACCTCTAGGATCATCTTTATGGATCCAACCCTTCTCCTCCCATTCTTTTTGAGATTGCCCTGATTTTATTTTAAAAAAATTAACATCAATTCTATACTTTTTAGAGCAATAAAAACTTTTATCTATTCCTTCAAACCAATCATTAGGGAACTCTTTATAATCAATAAGATCACTAAAATAAGTCCCTCCAAATATACCTTTATGAAGCATTTCTTTGGGTGTTAGCATTGGATTAAATTTCATACATAGAAGCCTAATTTTTAAAAATGATAAGTGTAAAACTTAGTTTGTTGAAGCACTTGCACCTAATATATAAATGAATCTTCAGACTAATTTCACCTGTCGGCTTTGTGGAGATATTGATCTAAAACCATTCTATTCTCTTGGACAAAGGGGACAGTTTAAATATTTTCGTTGTCGAAATTGTACTCTAGTCAACTATGATTTAAGCGGTGGCCTTGATCAAAGCCAGTATATTGATTTAACTGATCCAACAGACAATCGGGCACAGAAAAACTATGATAAAGATGCCTCTTGGCGTTTCATCAATAAACAGATCCCTAAACCAGGAAAATTTCTGGACGTTGGATGCGGTACCGGCCGGCTCCTCTATTTAGCTCAAAATGCGGGCTGGGATACTTATGGACTCGAATTGTCTGCTGAAGCAGCAAAGACCGCAATTAATAGGCTAAAAGTGCCAGTAATAATTGGGGATTTTTTAACTATTGAAGCAGAGCCTAATAAATATGATCTGATAGCACTGCGCCACGTGCTTGAACACTTAGTAGATCCTATATTAGCACTACAAAAAATTAACTTTAGATTAAAAACTAATGGTTATGCTTTATTCGAAATGCCGAATATAGATGCCTTAGACATGCGATTGAAACGTATGCTTGCTAATACCGGCATTCACCAAAAACAGTTCCCCAAAAATTATTTGCCAGGACATTGTAATGAGTTCTGCCGAGCTTCCTTTCAATTCTTACTAGAAAAAACTGGCTTCAAGCTTATACATTGGGAAACTTATTCCTTGAAGCCAGTTGTAAATTTTTTATATAGACATCTACATATCGGTAACAAAGCACGCGCACTAGTAACTAAGACTAATAGCCTTACTGCACAATGATTTAGATTGTAAGAAGTTTCTTCACAAATAGCTTATTTAAAAATTTA
>JAQWRR010000093.1 GCA_029243585.1 Gammaproteobacteria bacterium | reverse complement strand
CCTTCCAATGATGAAGGACCCTGAAACTGGTCGGTATCAGCGAGAAGGCAAATGGCAAATCATGATTCATGGAGAAAGCTATAAGCCCATCGTTGCTGAGGCAGCAACCAAAGCCGCTAGTGAAGTCTATAACCGAATCATGATCACCCATCTGCTGATGGATAAAACCAAGGCCAATCGCGTCTCCGGAGCTGTAGGTTTTAATGTCCGAACAGGCGATTTCTATGTGTTTCAAGCTAAGGCGGTAATTATTTGCGCTGGCGGCGCATCACACATATATAAACCTCGTGCAGTTGGTGAAGGAATGGGGCGCACCTGGTATGCGCCATGGAGTACGGGCTCCGCTTACGCGTTACCAATTCTTGCTGGCGCCAAGATGACACAAATGGAAAACCGAATCGTTCTTGCTCGGTTCAAAGATGGCTATGGGCCAGTTGGGGCGTATTTTCTTCATCTAAAAACTTATACCGAAAATGGCAATGGGGAAGAATATGAATCAAAATGGTACGACCATACCAAGGAATTAGTAGGTGATTACATTGACCGACAGCCAGTACCGACTTGTCTAAGGAACCATGCTTTTCTAGAAGAACTTAAAGCGGGTAGAGGCCCAATACGGATGGTCACAAAAGAAGCTTTCCAAGATCCACATAAGGAAACTGTAGGATGGGAAAACTTCTTAGGCATGACCATTGGTCAAGCAGTTGTCTGGGCATCTCAGAATATTGACCCTAAACACACCAACCCTGAGCTAACTACTTCAGAACCTTACGTAATGGGCTCTCATGCTACCTGCTCAGGTGCTTGGGCCAGTGGACCAGAGGATTGTGCTCCTGATGATTACCAGTGGGGGTATAACCGAATGATGACTGTTGACGGACTTTTTGGCGCTGGAGACACCATTGGAGGGGCGGCTCACAAGTTCTCTTCTGGTTCCTTTACAGAAGGCCGAATCGCTGCCAAAGCCGCAGTCAATTATATAAATGATTTAGGCAAAGACAGTCCTCAAGTCAGCGAACAGGAGTATGAAAATCTAAAGAAAGAAGTCTATAAGCCAATGGAGAATTATGAAATTGGCCGTAACGAGATCGTTGCAGGAACGGTTTCACCAAGCTACCTCTTGCCTTTACAGGGTCTTCAACGTCTTGAAAAAATAATGGATGAATATGTTGGTGGTATTGGTGCTAACTACATTACCAATGAACCGCTACTGACTCGCGGACTTGAGCATCTCTCTATGCTTAAAGAGGACCTTGATAAACTGGGCGCTGAAGACCTTCATCAGCTTCAAAGAGCATGGGAGTTACAACACCGTGTTATTGCGTCGGAATCTGTAACTCACCATACAATGTTTCGTCAGGAAACTCGCTGGCCTGGGTATTACTATCGTGGGGATCATCCAAAACTTGATGACAACGACTGGCATTGCTTCACCCTATCCAAATATGACCGGGAATCGGGAGAGTGGGAGCTTGAAAAGGCCCCCGTCCATCACATCATTGACTGAAGCATATAGCATTCTAATTTAATGCTCTCAGATGGCCTTCCTATAAAATAGCTCCAGGAAAACTCATGAACTATGGGACACAATGCCTTAGGCAGTCTTGACCCTATGCTTATTGCTCAGATCAGCGACACCCATATTTTTTGCGATGAATCTAAACATGCTTCAGCAGCACAAAGAGCAGGATCTTTAAGCCGTTGCATTTCTGATATCAATCATCAACAGCCAGATATTGTTATATTCACTGGAGATACCGTACAACACGGTACACCTGAAGAATATAACCACCTTCGAAAGCTACTTGCTCCTTTAAAGCCCCCCCTCTATCTGGTGCCCGGTAACCGAGATAATAATTCTGGGATTCGGGCTGCTTTTAAGGACCAATCCTATATACCTCAAGAGGGTCCATTCCTTCATTACACAATAGATGATTACCCACTAAGACTAATCGCGCTTGATTCTACTGAGCCAGAAGAACGAAAAGGTGTTTTTTGCTCTAAGCGACAAGAATGGCTCGAAAAGGCACTAAAAGAAAAGCCTGATTCCCCTACCATTCTATTCATACATCATCCCCCATTCGACGTAGAGGACCACTACACGTCAGGCTATCGCTATCCAGACCACGCCCTTGCTCTTACCGAGTTGGTTAGTCGTCATACACAAATAACACAATTACTATGCGGACATGTGCACTGTTTCTTCAGTTGTGATTGGGCTGGCACTCATGCAACTACAATGCCAAGTATCGCCGTAGATGTACGACGACATATGGACAAAATTCAATCCCAGCAGCAACCTGCTTACATGTTACATAGACTCACCAGCGAGTCCACTCTCGTTAGCGAAATTAGAGTTATTGAATAAACTCACAAGCAATATAAAAAATCATTAGCGTGGTTCTAACTCGGGATCAGATGGTCCGGGTGCTGGCGTTTGAGCGGTATTCATTGCCATAGCAAGCAATGTGTAATAACCAATGATCCCAACCGTATCAATGACCCCCTTCTCTCCAAACATGCTGATCATGCGGGCATAGGTACTATCACTCACTGATCGAGCATCATTAAGCTCTCTAAAAAAATCGTATAAAAGTTCTTCGTCTTCTGCTAGATCTTCAAGAGGCTGATTCTCAGCCAATGCAACCACAATCTCCCGGTCCAAACCTGCATCAAGAGCAATTTGATGATGTGCATACCATTCATATGTCTGCCCCCACTCACTAGCCGTCATGAGAATGACAAACTCACTAAGTCTTGGAGTTAAACTAGTGTTATAGCGCATATAGTCACCCATAGCTCTAGCCCGGTTGAGAACTTCAGGACTTCGAAGTAGGGATATCCAAGGGCCCTGGGGGCCATAACCTCTTGCCTCCACTAGCTCCGCAACTGCACCTGCCTGCTCTGATGTAAGGTCTGCAGTTGGAATTGGAGGCATTCGGTCTTGAGCATAGCCAATGTTTGCTAAACAAAGAAAAAGCATAATAATCAATAAATTTTTCTTTTTAACTAAGTTCATGACAAATTCCATTGTTTCTTAAATAATTAAATCGTGGTTTCCCTAGGGTGAACCGCTCACAATCGTTACTATACCTCTAAAATCACAATTTGATTTGTAATCTTGAGGATATCTAATCCTGACATCATCATCTATAAATGTACCAGCAGAACAGCTCTTTTTATTAATACAAACTATCTTTGAGCGTTCAGGCTTATCCCAAGACCATGCCTATAGACAGGCTGAAATCCTTATATGGGCAAACTTAAGAGGAATTGACTCTCATGGCGTCTTAAGGATCCCTCGTTATATTAAGTTCTTAAAAGATGGGCAGATGAACCCAACACCAAATATTAATGTTATAAGTGAAACTTCTGCCACTGTAATGATTGATGGTGATCAAGCACCTGGTGTTATATCGATGCGATATGCCATGAAAAATGCTATTAGCAAAGCAAAATCATCCGGTGTGGGCTGGGCGTTGGTCCGACAAACTACACACTCAGGAGCACTGGGCTACTATACGAAAATTGCAGCAGAAGAAGGCATGGCTGGTATAGCCATTATGACCAGCAGACCTAACATGGCTTACTTTGGTTCAAGTTCTGTGGGTGTTGCAACAAGTCCTATTTCCATTGCTGTACCTGGAGGACCAAATGGCTGTCTCATGCTCGACATGTCAAGCAGTGCATTAGCACTTGGAAAAATAAAAGACTCTTTGGCAAAAGGCGTGGCAATACCAGAGAACAGCGCATTAACTAAAGATGGCAGGCCAACAACTGACCCTGCGCAAGCTGCAATACCCCTTCCCCTTGGCGGTGCTAAGGGTTCAGGGCTATCACTTATGTTTGAAACGCTCACTAGTCTAATAGCAGGTAACCCTCTTCTAGAACCTACCTTATCAGGACAAAGTTCTACGCATAGTCAAAACGGCTTAGCAATAGCAGTCAATATCGAAGTTTTTACTTCAATAAAGGATTACAAGGAATTGGTAACCAATCTTTGTGTAGCGCTTAAATCACTTCCAACCACTGAAAAAAATGGCGAAATTCTTTTACCAGGAGATCCAGAACAACGTAGACTAAAGCAACGACAGATAAAAGGGATACCATTACCTAAAAAAATATGGCATGAACTTTCCACCATAGCCACATCACTGGAAATAGAAATACCAACCACTTCCTGAGTATTGCTATGAGCCTCTATCAAGTTCAAAAATTAATTCAAAAAGTAAACCGAGATGAAAAATCTCGAGCTAATTTTTTAGCGTCCAATAAAAATTTCATAGGACAATTTGAGCTCACCCTTAAAGAAAAAGAAGCTCTCATAAAACTCGAAATTCAGGTGCTCTATAAAATGGGCGTACATCCATTGTTATTAAGACCATTTACAATTATTCATGGAATCTCTGAACCTGATTATCTGCAATCTCTTAAAGAAAAAGGTAAGTTCTAATGCCTATGGTTTTCGCATGCTCAGTTAGCCATACACCAGGAATACGTGCCTGGCCAGATGCTCCAGATACTGAGATCAAAGAACAACTTTATGAAGGCTTCTCAGTACTACGTAAAAAAATGCTGGCAACAGAGCCTGAGACATTACTAATAATCAGTAGCGAACACTTTACGAATTTCTTTCTAGATTGCATGCCGGCTTTTACTATAGGGCAAGCAAAGGAATACTTTGGACCCGTAGAACCTTGGGTTCAAATCAAGCAAGGAACTTCAATAGGCGACCCTTCTCTCTCTGAGAGACTACTAGATGCCTGTTATAAGGATGGTATAGAACTGGCCTATTCCCATGAAATGAAATTAGATCATGGCACCATGATCCCACTAAGTTTTCTTGACCCAATGCGTGAGCTACCAATCATTCCATTGATAATAAATGCTATGACATACCCCATGCCTACACAAAAACGTTGTTATGATTTGGGGAAAACACTATATAAAGCTCTTAAAAGTGAGAAGAAGCGTGTAGCTGTAATAGCCGCTGGTGGATTAAGCCATGCACCTGGGGAACATACACATGGAAAAATAGATGCTCAGTTTGATCGTGAATTCATGCGCCTAATTATAGAAAAAGACTCAGATACATTTACTTCTTTTACTGATAAAGAACTTGAGAGCCGGGGATTAGGAACACATGAAATACGGACTTGGGTAACTTTAGCCGGTGTTGCGAAAGACCTTCAAGCAACCCCTTTATTTTACGAACCCATCCCCGCCTGGGCTACTGGTTGTGGTCTACTTTATTATGACTAATCCTAGAAAAAACGTATGGTTCAAACTAAAGCATTATTAAAACTGTTTAATTGATCGTAGAGAAATCGCATAACTCGCTGAAGTTTTTTCTGCGATCTCGTCAAGAGTTGAACCAGGCATCACTTCAACAAGAGTAAGCACTCCATCAATAAAACGAAACTTTGCTAATTCTGTAATTAATACCGTTACAGCACCAGCTGCAGTTAATGGCAACGTACAATTCTTAACTACCTTAGAGGATCCAGTGCGATCGGTATGCATCATTGTGACAATAAGCTTTTTTGCGCCAGTAGCAAGATCCATTGCCCCACCCAACCCAAGGAGAGGTTTTCCTGGAACAGCCCAGTTAGCAATATTGCCTTTCTCATCAACCTGCAGTCCACCAAGAATTGCTGCATCTAAATGACCACCACGAATCATCGAAAAAGAAGTAGCACTATCAAAATAACTACTACCAGGTAATGCAGTAACAGGAATTTTTCCAGCATTCACAGGATAATCCATAGCCCCCCCTGACTCAGGCTCTGGACCAACACCTAGCATGCCATTCTCGCTATGTAAGGTAATACCTAATTCTGGGGTAATAAGATCTGCTACTAAGGTAGGTATCCCGACACCCAGATTTACAATATCACCCGGATTTAGCTCTTGAAGTGCTGCCTTTGCCATATTCATTCGGGATTCATCTGTTTTTTTCAAACTACCTTCAACTGATGCTGAGGAACCTAGTTCCTCTACTGTTGTATGAGCCTGAACCAAAAAATCCACAAAACATCCTGCTGTATGAACCTGGTTTGGGTCTAGTTCTCCCACCGGCACAATAGTTTCCACCTCAGCTATTACAATTTGTGCGGCACTAGCTGCGGACTGGTTAAAATTATTCTCAGTCATACGGTAAATAAGATTACCTGCGGTATCAGCTTTCCAGGCACGAATTAGCGCGACATCTGCTCTCAATGCAGGCTGAATTATGTATTGTTTTCCGTTACTCATTATGGTCTCTCGATCATCAGCGAAAGACGTGCCTACTCCAGTAGGTGTAAGAAATCCACCAAGGCCTGCTCCTCCTGCTCTAATAGCCTCTGCAAGATTTCCCTGTGGTAATAATTCAACCTCAATCTCCCCTGACTGATACGCTAAAACAACCTCGGGGTTTGTAGTAAAAAAAGAGCCTATTGCCTTACTGATCTGCCCATTACGCAACATTCGACCTCCACCCAGGCCAGGCTCTCCAACGTTATTACTAATCATGGTCAAATCTTTGACGCTAGTCTCGGCAATTGCATCTAATAGATGAATAGGAGTACCCGTCATACCAAAACCACCTACAACAAGAACATCTCCTGAACTAATCTTTAAAGCTGCTTCTTGCACAGAAATCTGAGGAGTTTTTTTCATAATAAAACGATTAAAAAGATGGAACGATAAAAATTTCTTTTATCTAGTTTTCTATAGTTATTGCTGTAAGTAAAAAAACTATTTTCCCTCAAAATTAGCTTTACGTTTCTCAAGGAATGCCGCTACACCTTCAACATGATCATCAGTTATACGCAACCCTGTGTTCAGTTTCACTTCCAGATCATATGTAGAAGCCCAGTCGTTAGTGGCAGCAAAACGCATTACCTTCTTAGTTGCTGCCAAAGATAACGGGGCACGCAAAGAAAGTTTTTGAGCCCAGTTGTGCGCTTCCTTAAATAATGAGGCTGCTGGCACTACTTTATTTGCCAAACCAAGTTCAACACACCGTACCGCATCAATTCGCTCTGACTCGATACTTAACTGCAAAGCTCTTTTATACCCTAACTGATGCACAAGCAACCAATTCAATCCCCCATCAGGAACTAAGGATATATTTGTAAAAGGTGCAAGAAGAAACGCATCTTCGGCCATGATCAAAAGATCGCAAGATAATGCAAAAGACATTCCTATCCCTGCTGCTGATCCACCTACTGCGGCAATGATAGGTTTGTGCATAGTAATGATTGTATCGAGGATTGGACGATACTCTTTTTGCAGTACCTTCTCGGTATCAACAGATTCGCCAATTACGTTGAGATCTGCTCCCGCACTAAAGCTTCTCCCCTTGCCCGTTAGGACTACTACCTTTATAGATTCATCTGTAGCGGCACGATTAATCGCAATGTATAGATCCCGCCGAAGTTCAGAATTGAATGAGTTCATGGCATCAGGTCGATTGATAGTGATGACAGAGACCTCATCTTTCTGATCATAAATAACGAGCTGGTTAACCATTGATTCCTTGCCCTTTAAAGTAGTCACCAACTTGATGACCAAACCAAATGTGTCAGCCTTTAAGGAATAAACTCTACGGACTCTAGTTCCATAGCCAACCGAGGCCTACCTTGTCGGCCTAGACTTCCTGAAACTCTGATATGGTGGCCCACCTGAAGTGTATCAACAGTCCACCCTGCTCGAGCCATCATGCCTAAATTTTCTGACTCCAGATTCCATAAAGTTTGGGTGCCATCTTCATTGTTTACCTCTAGATAATAGTGAACATGAGGATTTCCCCAGAAAACTTCTATGACAACTCCTTCTATACTGCCACGCTCATCAATATAGTTAGCGTTATATGCATGGTGCCCTAGAACTGGCACGCTAGCTAATGCTAACCCTCCTAAAAAAATGAGAAACCAAGATAATATCTTCATGCTCACTTCTTTTAGAAATCTCTTGAATATTTTAATTGTTTATAAACGATATCGGTAACGCTCCCAATATTCTTCCAGTCGTCCCTCAATATCCAAACCACGATAAAACGGGTGAGGGTCACAGGAATACGGAGCAACCTCTGAGTCATCCGACAGTTTAGTTCGAACCTGGTGCATCAACAATGGTCGATAATAGTTTTCAGGGTCGTCCATACTAAACTCAATATGTAGAATGCCCCTATCATCTAGATACCATCGCTCAGTAAATATTGCCTCAGGGGAAATGGGCATACCAGGTGCATCCCATACCGAACGCTTAAGACCCCTAGTCTCAACCACAAGCGTTGAACCTTCCCAATGTCCAATGGAATAGCCCATAGACTGATTTAAACTCTCAGTGCTTTCTGGAAACCCCCTATCTAAGTAGACACGACGTACTTCATGCATATCCTCATATAACATGACCAATCGATTGCCAGCATCAAGAACCTCAATATCAAACGGACCATGAGACATACGAATCATTCCATCTGACATGCAACGCAGCATTGGATCATCTAGGGTAGAATCATAATTCTCTTGGGCTTCTAATCCCGCATCGGTGAGATCAAAAAAATTCTTACCAATATAATCAGGTGGACCCCATATCCCAGTCAGGTCAATAGGGTTTGGAGGTACACTATCACTCTGCTCCACTAACTTTGTCGCTTTCCAAGCCCCTCTTTCTTCACTACCCTCCCTAGCAAAACCTAAGATAACTCCATTATCTAAAACTCCCTCGAGCACGCTGATTCTTGAAGTATCCCTTAAGTCCAACCAGTCCAACTCAAAGCGAATATTTTCCTCGTTTAAACTAAGAAGAACCGCAGGTCCACCATCAATATAAAGCTCCCAAGACTCCCCGTTATTCTCAATAGCAAGCGTGCCATAAGCAGGCCTTAGCTGATATCCTGACTCAACCCAAATCTGCCAAGTACCTGAGAAACTCTCCTGTG
>JAQWRR010000060.1 GCA_029243585.1 Gammaproteobacteria bacterium | reverse complement strand
TGGAAACTGCAGATGGTAATTTGTGGTCACAGATAGAGGGCGACCTGGAAGCAACCTTAAGTGCTTCTAGCTTGGAGGGGGTCTGGAAAGGGCTTTCACACACTAATTTACGACGACAGTTTTCCCAGATCGAACTAATGCCAGCCGCAAGTGCCGCAAAGGCCCAATACAATGATTTTACGGATGACCCAAACCTATTATGTATACCTCATCCAACGCCATTTACTATAGCTAGTGTTAATTACCTAACTGGAATTGAATTTTTTGATGATTATGTGATTTTACGTAATGAGTTCCTGGATGTTAATCGGATGGTTTATATGGATGGAAGAGAACATCCAGAAAATGCAGAACGCACAGTTGAGGGACATTCCATAGGTTGGTGGGAAGATGAAACTTTAGTTGTGGATACTCAGCTGTTTGATAGATTTAATTCCGGCAATGGAATTGGAGTGCCTTCTGGTTTTCAGAAACATGTGGTAGAACGTTATTCGCTTAGTGATGATGGTACGCGAGCTATAGTGAATATCTTCGTAGAAGATCCCGAATTTCTAGTTGAACCGTTTAATGGCCGTCAAGAAATGCTCTATACCCCTCATCTTCAATTATTTACTTATAACTGTGTAATAGAAACTGTAGATGAATAGTGGGTATTAGAGTATGGCGTGTAGTGCAGCTTCTAGAATCGGAACAATAATTTGACTTGCTTCGGTAATCTGACCGATTTTTTGTTGTTCTGCTTTACCGTCTGAAGGTAACAAGGGTAACCCTGCAAGTTTTGATTGTTCTATAAGTTCTGGGTCATTAAGTGCAGCGCTAATAGCCATTCGTAACTCTTCGGTAGCTATAGGGTCAAGATTTGGGGGCCCAAAGAACCCTCGTCGCATATCAAGCATGTTTACAATTGCTTGTACAGCTTGTCGGGAATCACCTTCAACCACCTCAAGTGCTGTAGGTATGTTTGGGTATAACCTGTACCGTTCCTGACTCAATGTTAGTATAGGGCGTTCATCTCCCGCCTCAATAATAGCCTCGGAAGCTGACCAGCCTGTAATATGACCATCACCATCGCCTTTTATGACAGCTAGCGCTGTATCTGAGTTTCCGTCATAACCGTTGATAATTTTTATCTCCATATCTAAAACATCAGCAAGTACTGCCATAGAGTAGAAGTCCTCATCCGTGCCTTGCGAAGGAAAAATAAAGGGCCGGTCTAAGGTACGAGCATCATTTATATTTAATATGCTTGATGTAGCGCCAACTGTAAGGACGCGAGGTTCAGTTGCTGCCCTACCTAGATAGGTCAGGTCAGTTGCATCGAACTGTACAGCTTCACTACCAGATAGTTGCGCAAGGATTAGGGAAGGTATGCTGGTAAAAGCGATAGTCTTACCATCAGGTTCCTCAAACCATAAAAAGTTTGTTCCACGGATACCACCACCACCTGTCATTATTTTGATCCGCACATCTGCTGCGCCAGAGTGTTTTTTTATATAAGGAGCTATCATGCGGGCATAGCGGGTCATCATACCTCCCGCGCTATTAGCACTTATAATAGTAACTATCTCACCTTTTATGCTTTCAGCACGGGTTATGGTAGAGAATACAAAGGTATAGAGCACCGCAATTAACAATATTTTCAGATATTTTCCATGTCTGCTTAGTAAGTTAACGTCAAGTAATATTTTGCTCATTTGTAAGTTTATGCCTATGACGTAATCAGTGATGCCAGAACGCCATGATAGAGCTGCAGTTGAAGTACTGCTACAAATAATAGGTATAACACTCCACTAAATAATGCGCTGGTCCAAACTGCTTTAATTGGTGCGTAGTGACGAGTAATGGCTAGAAAACCAGAAGAGAAAAGGAAAACAGCAATAACGGGACCAAGCAGCAGGATTAGTCCAATAAATATTATGATAAAAAACATAGCTTGGATTTCCCGTTGAAAATTGTTTTGGGGCTTTTTTGACGGTTCTTCTTCTGTGTTTGTTGTGTTTTTAACTCCTGTTAAAGAAGAGAATATGTCAATTTGAAGCTCTTTAGCACCTCTTAAGTTTTGTCGAACCAATTGCACTAAAACAAGCACAATTCCTAATATGGCTATTGGTAAAGGTACTAGCCGTGCGTTGGGTCCAAAGCCTAGGGTTGCAAGTAAATAAGCTATGAAAACAATGAGTACTATCCCCGCTACAATATTCTCCTGGAATCGACGACTCATTCGTTGGCCTGCTTATTTTTTTTATGACGTTGTTGACGAATGAATGGCAAAGCTGTTGTAAAGATTATAAAAACTAACATGGCCAATGTAATTGGACGGGTTAGTATAAAAAAGTCCCCATAAAGTCCAAGCGATATATGCAGGTTACGTTCAATCATTTCTGCAAGGACCATTCCGATTACAAAATTAGCTCTAGAGTACTGATATTTATCCATAAGATAACCAAGTCCTCCAAAGAATGCTGCAACGAGCACATCTTCAATCAAACCACGGGTAGCAAAGGCACCAAATAAACAAACAGAGAGTACAAACGGAATCATAATATTGGGATTGAGAGTGGGTAGTCTCGCCAAACGCGATGAAATAGCCAATCCGATGAGAGTGGTTATTATATTTGCAATCACAATAATCCAAACCATACTAAAAACAAGATCAAGTTCGCTTGTCAGCATTTGTGGCCCAGGAACAATGCCCATAGAGAGAAAAGCAACGAGTAGGATGGCCATGCTTTCGCCACCAGGTATTCCAAAGGCAAGAGTAGGCATAAGTCCTCCACCCTCATTTGCTCCTAAAGTCGCATCAGGAGCAATTACACCTTCGACAGCACCCTTGCCGAATCGTTCTGGTGTTTTTGATGTTTGTGCTGCCTGGGCGTAGGCAGCTATGCCCCCAACGCTTGCACCCACTCCAGGCAGGACTCCGACCCATAAGCCAAGAAGACTTGACCTAACTACTAACCACCAGTGTCTAAAAGCATCTTTAACGCCATCAAATACCGAACTTTGTTCTTCTCCTGAAACTCGGCTTACCAATGTGTTTCCCTTAACAAAGAGTTTGATCATTTCAGCTACGGCAAATAAACCAATCATTGCTACGGGGAATGAAATACCATCTAACAAGTAGACACTGCCGAACCAGAAACGTGGTGTCCCACTAACCGGATCCATGCCAACATAGGCCGCCATTATTCCTGCTAAAGTTGCAATCATGCCCTTTAATAGTGAGCCTTCACTAAAGGTAGCAATAATTGTTAGGCCCCATAGGGCCATCATCAAGTATTCACTGGGGCCAAGGGCTAACATTACAGGGCGTACTATTGGGATGCTGAATGCAAGGAAAACAGCCCCTATAAGTCCACCTAAGAGTGCTGCGGTAGCCGACGCTCCTAGGGCTCTACTCGCATGCCCTTGCTGAGTCATAGGGTGGCCGTCAAATACAAGAGCGAGGCTTTTTGCTGCGCCTGGCACCTTAAAGAGAATGCTAGTTACTGAGCCGCCCCAAATTGTGGCGATATGTGCTCCTAGTAAAAGAGCTAGCGTCGCTGCACGTTCATGTCCATATGTAAATGGCAAAAGTAATGCAATAGCAACTATTCCTCCAAGCCCTGGAAGAATTCCAATCATCAGTCCATAACTTACTCCAATGATCATAAAGATCATTGCTTGGGGTGTGGCAAGCGCCATGAGGCCAGCAAAAATTGCCTCTAACATCAGTAATTATTTGATGACTTTGCCAAGTAATGTTTTAACGTCTGTCTGGCAGTTAATCATTTGGTCAGGAAAAATAACTGTGATTGCATCTACCGGGCAGATTGACTGGCAAAGACCGCAATACCAACACTCGTCTGGGTAGGCTATGACTGGAAGAGTTTCTCTATTGTCTTCTTCTTTATAGATTAAATCCCCTGGGCATATCCAGTCACAAAGATTGCACTTTACACAGGTATCTGGGTCTATTCGTATGGGATTGTGTACTGATTTCTTTATAGCTTTTGCATTGGAAGACATTTAGTAGTTTCTCCTATGTGCTTGCACTACTTTTACGATCGAACGCAGCAGCAAGAGGTTCACTTGCTGAGAGAGTAGATGTTTCAGCTCCTTTTGAGCCTTTTTGAACTATTACAAACTTTTTCCAGTTAGTTTCGTCAGATTCCGGATGGTCAAGTCGATAGTGAGATGAGCCAGTCCTTGATTCATCTCGGGCAAGTGCTGCTGTTGCCATCAATTCGGCATTGAGCCGGATGCTACTGGATTCATGTACTCTCATTAAACCATGCAGATCATCGGCTTTTAAATCAGGCTCGCGTTTCGCCAAGGCATTCAGTGTTTGCAATGCATGACGTAGACCTGGTTCATTGCGGCGTACACCTATATAGTCATTGACTGTACGCCGAATTTCGTCTTCATAAGACTTCCAGGATATGCTGCGCTCCTCTTCAACCTCCATGTGTTTCATGGCGGTTTCTCTGATTGCATCAGCTGTTTTCATGTCAATCTGAGGTAGTGAACCATTCATTTTTGGTACAAAAGATGCGACACCCTCACCTGCAACATGTCCTAACACAGCTGCACCAGCAATTCCTCCACTGACAGAGGCACAATCGCCAGCTGCAAATAACCCTTTTATTGATGTTTGTCCATCGGTATCTACGGCTAAACCACTACCTCGGAAGTAGACGCCACTTCGCCGAATACTAAGTTCAGATATTGAGACTTCGATGGGTTCTTCACGGAAATTCAAGGCTTTCTGTTCATAAAAAGCTGGCATAGTGTATCGGTCTATTTGCAGTGTCGCTTCCATATGATCCAGGATATCTTCTGGGAGGTGGCGGCAGTCTGCGTATACCGGACCATTATCTAGTAGGTATTCATTTATAACGGCATCAGCTATCACAGCTCGCCTGGCATTTTCCCCTTTTTCATCGTATTTGAACATGAAGCGTTCGCCACTTTTATTAATGAAGTGGGCACCTTCACTAACCAAGGCATTTAGACCTTGAGCAGAAAAACCCTTAGGAGTGATGGTTGTTTCTACAAACTCCATATTCGTGAGTAGAGCTCCTGCCTTATAGGCCATAGCCTGAGAGTCTCCTGTGTTATAGGGACAGTGCCAACTGTCGAAAGCCATACCAGACGCGTTTAAAGAAATTCTATTTACCTCTCCAGCCGCAAGTACTACAGCTTTTGCTCTGACTACTGCCCACTCTCCAGTTCTAAAGTTGAAAACAATAGCCCCATAAGCTTGCCCATCCTCAACCAGAATCTGAACAGCCATAGTTCGAGTAAGCACACTGCCTTTGAGTTTTCTGACACGTTGTCCAATGTGTTTTTTGAATTCTGTTCCATCAAAATTGATGTGATAAGTGCCAGGCAAACCGAACGAGCGTAGTCGATAATAGTCGTTGAAACGTGGATCTTTAAAATTGACGCCGAATGATTCTATTTTCCGTACAACCTTAGGCATTTCATGAATAACTCGACTTGCGACTGCCATGTCAACTATGCCATCGGTGAGTTTGGGTAAGTGTTTTATTAGAAACTCTGGTGTATCCCACTCAGGGCCAGACTCCATAATGGTAAGGTAATGATCAACGCCGCAGCCTACACTTCCACAATGATCTAGAACCTTACCCTTTTCGCAGACAGTTACGCTTAATCCTGCCTCTAATGCTGGTATTGCAGCCATACAGCCTGCAACGCCTCCGCCGATTACAAGGACATCAGTCTCTAAAGACTTCCATTTATGTGCCATATTTTTTACCTGATAGCTTAGTTATGCGCTTCTATAGAGCTTAGTCATTACAAACTCTTTGTGTCCTAAAGCCTCTGCGGCTGTTAGTCGACCATTTGCCGTTTGTAAAACCATCTCCATTAAGGCATCACCTGCTTCAGGAATTGTCATTTCTCGCCTAACCACGCCTGAGACATCTACATCTACATGTTCACCCATTGTGCGTACTGTTCTTGGATTACCAGTTACCTTAATAACCGGCATGATTGGATTCCCAATTATATTTCCTTGGCCAGTAGGAAAAACATGTACTGTGTAGCCAGCTGCAGCTTGAATCGTGTTGCATTCAGCAGCGGCAGACGAGGTGTCCATGAAGTATAGTCCTGGTCCTGTTGATGGTGCTTCTGCAGGTTCTAATACATCAATATAACTAACCTCTTTGCCGATTTTCTCAAGGTTACCTAACGCCTTTTCTTCAATGGTTGTAAGGCCTCCAAGAATGTTCCCTTTTGTGGGCTGGCTGTCTGATAAATCTGAGGTTTTGTAAGGCTCAACAACTTCATCCTGATAAGCCTGCCAAGTTTTCATGAACTTTTTGCCAATTTCAGGACTTACTGCTCTGGCTTCGCATATGTGCTCGGCTCCTGTGATTTCAGTTGTTTCCCCGAAGCAGCCGTAGAGTCCTTTTGGTATCCACTTGTCGTACATATTGCCAACGGCGGGACATGAGGCGAGGCCAGTTGTTGTATCAGATTCACCACACTTGGCGGCAACCCAGAGATCTGAAATGCCACATTCTTCACGCTGCAAGCCAGAAGTCATATGTACAAACTCTTTGGCCTGACGAGAAGCGGTTGCTACAGTTTCAATATCTCCATGCTGTTCAATGGAAAATCCCACAACTGGCTTGCCTGTTTGGGCAATGCCATCAACAATTTTTTGTGTCCATCCTGGCTCAATTCCTATTACAACGCATGCGGCTACATTTGGATTTGCACCGGTGCCAATAATGGTTCGGAAATGAAGTTCAAGATCCGATCCAAACTGAAGTCGACCATAGGAATGAGGTAATGCGATTGTACCTTTAATGTTATTAGCTACAGCTTCGCATGCAGCATTAGATATATCGTCTACAGGAAGTATTGCAACGTAGTTACGGACGCCAACACGGTTGTTTTCTCTTCTGTAGCCGAAAAAAGTTTCGTTAGTCATATGATGAACGCCTACCATCGTTTTGTTTTGAGGTTATGTGTATGGATATGCTCACCTTTTTTTGTGTTTTGCACTATCCGACCTATGTCAACACCGTATTTGATTACTGTGTCCCCTTCGGAAAAGTCTGCCAGGGCAACTTTATGTCCAATTGGAATGTCGTGTTTTGTGGTGATAGTGAAATCACTATTGTCTTCAGTAACTACTACAAATAGTTCGTTACCTGCTTCCACTCCTTCGACAACCACCACCCCAACATTGTCTTGTCGGTTATGTACTAGTAGATGCGGAATACTCACGCTTTTTCTCCTGCTTGTTTAAGGTTACTTTGCAATTCTAATTTGTCTTTTGTTCTTTCTGTTGAACGTTTAGTAAACGAGTTACTTCCCTTCCTGCCTGTATATCTTCCATGAACATTACGCTTTCGGCTTGATCGGCGTCTTTTCTTTTTACCGAGTCAATAATTGTTCTAAGATTAATAATGCTTTCTTTTGAACGTTCTTGAGAACGATTAGGGTGAGCAAGACCAAGAGCACGCCATCGAGCAATGCGTGCTTGTAGCGTTTCAAGCATAGCTTTTAATGAATCACTCTGGGTTCCTTTATAGAGCGCATTATAAAAGTGGGTTTTTGCCTTTAGGGTTCGCTCAGAACTTTTCTTATAGGCCTCAACAACCAACTCTAGAGCTTCTTCAAGTTCTACTAGATTTTTTTTGCTGATATTTTCAGCGCACATTCTAGCTGCTAGTCCGTGAAGCACGGCACGTATCCTGTACAAATCTTCGGCTTCATTACAACTAAGTTGGCGCACAAATGGCCCTTTATTAGGAATAACCTCTACTAAATGTTCAGCTTCAAGCTGACGTAATGCCTCCCTGACGACTGTGCGAGAGACGCCCATTTGGTCTGTTAATTCCCTTTCGATAAGCCTGGCACCAGGGAGAAAGAGCCCTGTTATAATGGCCTCGCGTAATTGCTCCAGTACTTGCTGACGCAGTGATGCAGGAACTTTTTCTATTTTTAGTAGTTGTGATTGATTCATAGAATACTTTCTTCAGTAGTGCATAGTGTAATACTATATTACACAACGTAGTGTAATACTATATTACGGTTAACCCAAGATTTAGCATTTTTTATTCAAATATTTAAGAGGATCAAGTATGGAATCCGACAAGGTCAAGATAGGTATTGTAGGGCTTGGCCGCTGGGCAAAGGTACTTACTGCTGCCGCAAAAGGGTCAGATAAGTTTGAAATCGTAGCTGGTTATAGTCGTTCTGAGGAAAAGCGCCAAAGCTATCAAAATGAATTTGGTATAAAGGCTGTACCAGAAATGCAAATGTTGCTTGATGATCCGACCATAAAAGGAATCATACTTACGGTTCCAAATGAACAGCATCTGCCTGTTGCTGAGCAGGTCGCCAAAGCAGGAAAACAGGTATATACAGAAAAACCTATAGCTAATACCTTAGAATCAGGACTTGCTATTGAGGCTCTTCAGGAACAATACGGTATCCAGGTGATGGTGGGGCATAGTGCGCGATTACTCAAGGGTGTGCGCATGATGCGTGATGCAATGGATAATGGTGAATTGGGTCGGGTAGTCTTTATGGAAGCTAATTTCTCTAATGAGCGCGCTCTTGAGATTACTCCGGACACTTGGCGCTGGTATCGAGATAAGGCACCTGGTGGTCCATTATCCCAACTGGCGATTCATCAGTTTGATACATTGCATTATCTGGGTGGTGAAATTGATTCTGTAGCGTCAATTGCTTCCAAACTTTCTCCAGTTGGTGCGGAGGTAGATGACCAATCGATGACTACTTTGAAGTATTCAGATGGCAAGCTGGCATATGTTGGTTCCAGTTGGACGTCGCCTGGAATCTTTAGTGTCCGTGTGTTTGGTCAGAAAGGTTTGATGCACTATGAGCTTGATTTCAGCACATGGGATACTCCTGATCGCCTCCATGAAACATCTTTGCTTTACATACAGCGGGGAAAGGATGGTTATGGTAAGCGTGAAGTATTAGATTTGCCCCCTGGCAATATGTTTCTTGATGAACTTGATATGTTCGCCGATGTTTGTATGACTGGAGAACCCCCTGAGTTAGGTGCAAGTAGTGGTAATGTTGCTTTGGCAGTGGTCAATGCAGCGTTGCTTTCAGTTGAACAGAATGGCCAACTAGTCTCAATTAAAAGCGTCCTTGATGAATCAAAAAAACGACTTGAATCAAAATGAATAATCTACCAACTCGCTATTTTATAGACCTAACACAACCTGAGATTGCTGCGCAGCTCAAGCTTAATCCGCTTGTGATTTTTCCTGCAGGAAGTGTCGAGCAACATGGTCCCCATCTTCCAACCGGCACGGATATTTTTGCATCTAATGTCATTGGCCATGCTGTGGCAGAACGTTTGGATGGATTGGTTTTGCCTGGTGGTCCGTTGGGCGTTACTCCAATGCATATGCCTTTCGAAGGTACAATAACTCTTACCCCAGAAACCTATATGAATGTGGTAAAAGAGACATGCGTATCAACAGCACAGCATGGAGCAAAACGTTGCCTTATTCTTAACTGGCATGAAGGTAACATTCCTTCGTTATCTATTGCAGCAGATCAGTTGCACCGTGACCATGGCATGTCTGTGGTAACCGTCCAAGCATGTTATATAGCTGCAGAACTCTATGGCCATGATTGCGGGGGCCTTACGCATGGAGGTGAGATTGAAGCTTTAGCGATTCTCGCACATAGGCCAGAACTTGTGCACCTTGACCGTATTGATTATTCCTCAGATGCAGAGCACGGCAGAAGAATGGATAAGCTACGTCGAACTCGTACCTTTCAGCCTGTGCTGACAGATATTCGTTCGATAGCAAAAACTGGTTGGTATGGTAGTCCTGAGCATGCGACTATTGAAAAAGCACAGAAAATGTTAAGTGATATAGCTGATGCTATTTCAAGCGAAGCAGCAGAAATTTTTGATCAACTTGAGACTGCGCAGGGTGGCGTTGCAGAAGTCCGGCATTTGCAGGAAGCCGGCTAATTAGGAGCGCTTAAATTGGCGCATATTATTAAATCCGGCGAAGCTAAAGACTTGGGTCTGAAAGGCAGGGTCTCCAAGGAGATAATTTCTGGTTCCTTAGGGTCTGATTCTGTAACCCTACGTCTAGTTGAGATTCCACCTGAGGTTGATAGTGATGTAAAGAGGAAACCTCATTTTCATAGTGATACCGAGGAATGTATTTATGTGCTTTCTGGAAAGGGTGCGTTTTGTGTAGGGAACGATGAGCAATTCGTAAAAGTAGGTGATACCGTTCTAGTGCCAAAGTTTGAACCACATTTTACTCGTAATACTGGTGAGGAACCCTTAGTTCTGCTGTGTTTTTTTCCTGTACCTCAACTTGAGAGTCACGGCTAGAAATGATGCCTAAGAAAATACATGACGTGGTTTGTTTGCGACCTGAAGTAGATTTTTTAAAAGTTGGCGTAACGCCCCCTGAAGAATTATCAATCATCTATATTTCCCCCGATGATAAAAAATTAAATGAGCTTGTGAAGCAAGCAGAGGCTATTGTTATGCCTGCTGTTGGACCTAAGCTTGAGGGTAATCTATTTAAGGATAGTGCTGTCCGATTGGTTCAAGTCACCGGTGCCGGTGTGGATCGATTGGATCAGGCTGCAATGAAAGAATGTGACATAGCTGTTGCTAATGTTGCCGGAGGTTCAAACAGTGCGCTTGCAGAATATGCTGTTGCTTGTGCGTTAACTTTACATAGACGGCTCGCCTGGGCTGACAGGGAAATTCGTTCTGGGAACTATGCTGCGGTTCGTCAGAATATGATCTTCAATAATCTTCAAGGTTTAGTAGGATTAACTGTAGGGGTTGTTGGCCTTGGAAATATTGGATTAGCTGTAGCCAAAGCATTTAAAAGCATGGGATGTGAGCTGGTTTATTTTGATCCAGCATCTCCAAATTCTTCTGACGCTGATGAGATAGGAGCACTTTCCGTATCCTTAAATAAGCTCCTCGAGGTATCTGATGTGGTGACACTACACGTGCCTTTGTTAAAGGAAACACTAAACCTGATTAGTGTAAATGAGCTTGAACTAATGAAGAAAGAAGCTGTATTAATTAATGCTTCACGCGGAGGCGTTGTAGATGAAGCTGCTTTAGCTACTAGTTTGACTAAAGGGGAGTTAGGTGGTGTTGCAATAGACGTTTATTCTGATGAGCCTCCAACTGCTTCTAATCCCCTGTTGTTGTTAGAGGGGGAAGCCTCCCAACGTATTTTATTTACACCACATATAGCTGGCGTAACCCGTCAGGCATGGGCCTACTTATTCGAAACCGCATGGAATAATGTTGTACGGGTTCTTAAGCGAAGCGAGCCTGCGTTAAACCGGGTATATTAAGTAAGGGTTTACGGGGAGTTTTTAGATGCTATTTGGACAGGAAAAACCTCATCGATATCTTGTGAGTAAAGCATTTTTTTCGCTAATGCTTCTTAAGACTTTTATTCTTAGTGTTTTTCTGAGCCTAATTATAGGTTCCTCAGCTGGCGCCCAAGAAAGCACTTACTATCAGGGTAAAACACTCACGATTTACGTTGGACGAACACCAGGTAGCGGAGCTGATCTTGCGGCACGTGTTTTTGCTCAATTTTGGTCTCAGTATATTCCGGGCGAACCTACAGTGGTCGTTCGGAACTTGCCAGGTGGTGGTGGAACCAGAGTATGGAATTATGGTGCAGAGGTAGCGCCAAACGACGGCTTACATGTGCTTTTCTCACCTACTAACGGTGCTGCTGCAGTCCTTAAGGAGCCAGGACTGCGTGCAGATTTTTCTACAATGCCATTTGTGGGAGGACTGTTAAGTCCTAACATGGCGTATATACGTACCGAAAAAGTTTCTAGTCCAGATCAACTGTTGACTGCCCAAGGGCTGCGTTTTGGAGGGCAAAATCCTGCGCTTCGTTTTGACTTGCTGGGTCGACTGGCGTTGGATGCGCTTGGTGTTGAGTACCAATATGTTACGGGTTTCCCAGGAGGGGCTGACGTTTTTAATGCAATACGTCGTAGTGAAGTTGATATCCAAGTTGCTTCTCTTGGCTTATACAGGTTCTCCATTGAGCCAACACTTGTTGATGAGGGTTTGGCGATACCGCTTTGGCATAACCCTTCTGCAGACACCGAAGGAAACGTAATGGCGCTGGATGTTGTGCCCGATATTCCAAGCTATATGGAGTTTTATCGTAGCGTTCATGGCAGAGATCCATCAGGCGAGATATACGAAATGTATAAATGGATCTTGCC
>JAQWRR010000047.1 GCA_029243585.1 Gammaproteobacteria bacterium | reverse complement strand
AAACTCACCAACTGATTTATGGTTCTGGGTCTATCTCAGGAGGACGCCAGTACAACGACGCTGTAAAAGATATTACGAGACGTCTAAGACATATGTTTCCAAATCCAGTGAGATTCGTAGGTCAGCCTGTAGCTGCAGTTGCAGCAGTCAATCGTCATGTGGCTGAGGAAGCTATTCAACTTATTGAAGTCTCTTATGAGGAGCTACCATTTGTGCTTGACCCGGAAGAGGCATTACAGCCAGGAGCCCCTGCCATATGGCCTGATGGGAACATGGCTCATGATGATCAAAATCGCCAGGAACCTATTGGAAGCCAATCAGGTGATATTGAGGCGGGTTTTCAGCAGGCTGATCATATTTTTGAAGATCGTTATACAACAGCGTTTGTGCAGGACGCGCAAATGGAGCCGCGCTCTGCTCTGGCTCACTGGGAGGGAGAAAAGCTTATTTTGCATACACCAACCCAAGGTGTTTCTAACTGTCGGCATGATAACGCTCGCGACCTTGGAATTGATGATCATCAGATTCAGGTTATTTGTAAATATATGGGTGGTGGTTTTGGCGATAAGAATGGTAGCTATTACTTCGATTTAATCGCAGCAATGTTGTCAAAAGAGACCAATGTTCCTGTGATGGTAGAGCTTTCACGCAAGGATGATTGGTTAGGTACACATGGTCGATGGCATACCGTTCAGGATTACAAGGTTGGTGTAACTGATGATGGTACGGTAACTGCAATCCAAATGAATGCTTTAAGTGGTATGGGCCCATATCTAAGAAGATCAGGAAACATTGCTGGGATAGATGCTTATAGTTGTTCTAATGTTGACCGTAAGATTTATCCCGTTCATACAAACCGCATGGTCTCAGGAAATTTTCGGGCTCCCCAATATCCTCAAGGCTATTTTGGTATTCAATCCATCATGGACAACGTAGCATATGAGGTTGGCCTAGATCCTGTTAAGTTCGCCTTAAAAAATATGCGGAAACCAACAGAAGAAGAGCCTTTCACAAATTATGCTCTCGATCAGTGTATTGAACAGGGCGCTGAAGATTTTGGATGGAGAGAGAGGTGGCGTAGTGAGCCTGGTTCGGATTCGGGGATCATAAAACGTGGTGCCGGTATGGGATTTGTGATGTTTAATTCTTCGATATCCCCTAGTAGCGCAATTGTTCGTGTCGATTCCAGTGGGCGATACACGCTATTTGTTGGAGTAACTGACATTGGGCCTGGAGCAAAAACCACGATGTCGCTTATTGCTGCAGAAGCGCTCGATGTCGGAGTATCTGATGTAGATATTGTGTGGGGTGATACGGACCGCTGCCCATACTCTATTGGCGAGTCAGGGGCCCGAACTACTACAAGTACAGGTTATGCGGTTATGCAGGCAGCTATTGATCTTAAGGCGCAAATTGCAGCTAAGGGGTTGCCCACAGATGATGAAGTTCTAATTGCATCGGCAACTCCAAATCCAAGTGGTGATGGGAGACGCCGTGCGTGTTTTGGCGCACATTTTGTAGAAGTAGAGATAGATACCGAACTTGGACATGTGGGCATTAAAAAATATGTAGCTGTCCATGAGTCAGGTCGAATACTGAATCCTTTGCCAGCTAGGGATCAAATCCGTGGTGCTGTACAACAAGGTATCGGCCAGGCGTTGCATGAGGATCTTCTTTACGATGTCAGGAACGGACATCCGCTTAATGCGGGTTTTTACGGTGCCCGACACATAACGCATGTAGATGCCCCGGAGATTGAGGTGAGCTTTATTGAAACTGATGATGGCTTTGGACCGTTTGGCGCAAAAACAGTGGCGGAAATGGGAATCATCTGTCCGCCATCAGCGGTCGCTAATGCAATATTTAATGCTACAGGCATACGAATGAAAGACCTGCCCATCACTCGGGAAAAAATGTTGGAGGCACTGGCATGAAGACATTTACAAACCAGAACCCGGGCACTGTGGATGAGGCGATAGAGTTTGTTCGCACTGCAAGAGAAGATGGGCGTTCCGTGTCGTTTGCAGGTGGAGGTACAGATCTTTTGCAGTTGGTTAAGGAAAGAGTTGTCAATCGATCAGGACAAGACGTTCCAGACGTTCTTGTGAACCTCAAATCATTAGAAGGAGTTGATCAGGTAAGTTTCAATAGTCTAGGTGGTGTGGCTATCGGAGGGCTTACAACTCTTAGTAACCTTGCTAACAATCCTAGAATTTCTGATGACTATAAGGTGCTCGCTGAAGCGGCAGGACAAGTAGGAACACCTCAGATTCGTAATGTTGGAACACTTGCTGGAAATGTTTGTCAGAGACCTTGGTGCTGGTATTACCGAAATGGATTTCCTTGTTATAAGGCAGGGGGTAACGAGTGCTTTTCAATAGTAGGCGAAAATCAGCTACATGCGATTTTTGGCGGTGGACCTAGTTTTATTGTGCATCCATCTGATGTTGCTCCTGCACTAGTTGCCTTGGATGCGTCATTTAATGTTGCTGGCCCATCGGGGAATCGAGTTGTTTCTAGTTCTGATTTTTTTGTTTTGCCCCGTGATGATGTCCAACATGAAAATGTTTTGTCGGATGAAGAATTTTTGATATCAGTAGATTTGCCGGCACCTTCTAATGGGTTGAAGAGTGCTTACCACAAGGTTATGGACCGGGATGCTTGGACACATGCACTAGTGAGTGCTGCAATAGTTATGGAGATGGATGAAGAAATTTGCAGGTCAGCAAAGATAGTTTTGGGTGGCGTGGCGCCTGTGCCCTGGCGTGTTCCTGCAGCTGAGGAACTGTTGATTGGGAATGTCGTGACGGAAGAGCTAGCGAAATCAGTGGGGGCAGCTGCAGTCTCCGGAGCAAGACCGCTTGCAAAGAATGCGTATAAAATACCATTAGTCAGGGGTGTAGTGGCACGCACTGTATTGGCGCTTGCCGCTACGGTTTAGCTTATGAATCGGCGTGATTTTCTCACGCTGCGGACTAAGGGTCAGCAACGCGTCATCGAACTCTCCTGTGAGCGTTTGTACATGTTATATGCAGATGCCAATGCAGGAATAGGGCGCTGGAAGGTATCTGAAGCAATTGGTAAAAATCAACAAGCTTGGGGAGGTGAGCCACCAATTCAGATTAATTCACAAACAGTTCCTGAATTATTAGATACGCTTAATCAAGAACTGGCTAAAGCAGATATTTTAGTGTTGCTGGAGAAGCAATGGCTAGATAGTGAAGGGTTTGGTGCAGAAGTGGAAGTTTGCATCCAAGCATTTTGTGATAGAGGTGGAATTGTGGAGTCTAGGTAGTGATCAACAAAATTAAAGCTAATGTATTTTTTCTAGTTAGTGTTTATACGCTTGCCGCATGTACTTTTGGTGTGGTTTCAGCTCAGAATTATTCTGATGTAGTCTTAAAAGAGCAAGTTGAGACTGTGTTACAAAGTGCTTCTGATTTGCCGGCAAATACCCTTACAGTCGAAGCTATGGATGGGGTTGTAACTATCATGGGCTCCGTTGTTTGTGATATGTGTGGTGGTTCTCGTACGCCCCCTGGTGTTAGAACCATTCAACAAAGTCTCGGAGCAGTAGTTCGAGCTATACCTGGTGTAAAAAGGATCGAGTTTGATTTGAATTTCCAATAATAGTCTGATTCAGGGGTGTACCCTTAGAATGACATTTAGTGCCGATTTCAGCCATGTCATTGAGTAATTGAATAAAGATAAGTTTTAGTGTCCTAAAACGGAGGGGGGGAGACTTGAAACGATTAATTCTTGTTGCGTGTTTTATATATATGCCGACCGTAGTTCTATCTCAAAGCAGTGAATTTGTTGGTGAGTGGCTACTTCAATTAGAGAACGATAACAGAATAGGAATGCCGGCAGTTGGAAGTCTTGTTTTTGAGGAACATGAAGATAGTCTTGCAATTTATATTGATGGTGGGCCTGTAAATTTACTGGAACTGAATGGGAACCAAATCAGGTTTGATTTTGATTGGTCAGATCTACCTGATCTTATGCATATAAGCATAATGGATGGCACTCTTGAAAATGGTGTGATAGAGGGAATAGCTACTGAAAATGGTGAAAATAGAGGAGCCTGGCGAGCGACTCGTATTTTGGAGTCAAACACCTCTGGGACGTCTCCAGCTCCAGTTGATTTAACAGGTATTTGGAGTCGCCCCTCTATTCTTAGTAAGCATAAGTTTGATTTGACTGAAGCGGGTGAGGCTTCTAACGCCACTTATGATCCAGCCATTGATGATCCAATACTACGTTGTGTTTCAGATGGTCTTATTCGTATGTCTCATGGTCCGTTTAGCATTGAAGTAGTTGAAAGACAGGGTCGATTATTTGTCCTGCATGAAGATTTAAATGAGATTCGGCGGATTTATCTTGATGGTAGAGATTTTCCAGAGGCTATTGATGATGCAAGTCTCGCAATGGGTTACTCAATAGGACGTTGGGAGGGATCAACACTGATTGTTGAATCTCGTGGATTAAAGCGAACAGTTTGGGATGCTGGAGGAATGCCTATTTCATCCGGGGCGAGGGTAATAGAGCGATGGTACTTAGACTCAACAGGTCAATTACACGTGGAATTTAGCATGACCGATCCTGTCAATTATCATCGCCCAGTAAAAATGCATACCCTTCGGCAAAAAAGTCCTGATGATGCAGAGATAAGTGAATATTCATGCGATCCGCATGCTTTCTACCGCAGCTTACAATTAGAGGATCGGTTGGACGAGTATTGGGGGCGATCTATAAATCGTCGATAGAAATAGTAAGTCAGTCGTTTGGTTTGTATTTTGGAGGTCAGATGATGAGATTCTATTTTACGGTCTGTGCGATCTTGGTCTGTACTTGTCTAAAATATAATTTAGCTGTCGGTCATCATGCGATTTCAGCTAATTATGATGAGAATTCACTTGGAACTATTGAAGGTTCGGTTGTAGAGGTGTTCTGGGCAAACCCTCATGTTCACTACTATTTAGAAATTGCTAATGACCTTGGTAGCATTGACCTGTGGGATATTGAGACAAGTAGTCTAATTGCTCTTTCTCGGGTTGGTTGGACTAAAGAAACAATTAAGGTTGGGGATACTATAAGAGTTTCTGGCCAACTAGGTCGCAATGGTATAAAACGACTAAATCTTGATAGAGATTCACTGCGAATTCTTGAATAGTAATAGGCAAAGCAAATTGCGATGTAGGGGCCGCCATTACAGTCCCGGGAGAACTATGATGAGAAGGAATATAGAATTTATAGCCCTGTTTTTTAGTGTTTTGTGGTCGACTAGTTTGCTGGCAGAAGGCGAGCTGTTGAACATCACACCAGATAATAAAATTATTACCTTCAATTCTGTGGAGGGGCTAGTTACTCTCCAGAGACATTCTAATGACATCATGCTGGTAAAAGGGACTATTCGACCTATGATCCCTATGGAGGGTGTCACGCCTGTTGGAGAGCTCGAGGTAATAAGTGCTTTGCAAAGTGCTGATTACATTGTGGTAGATACAAGAACACCTGTTACTCAGTTTGGTGGCACTATCCCAGGTTCTATAAGTGTTCCACACAATGAAATGATCGAACAGCTTGATCTACTTGGTTGTACAGGTTCTGTTGCAATGTGGAATTGCATAGAGGCTTATAACGTAGTGCTATATTGTAATGGTCCTAATTGTGGTCAGAGTCCAAGGGCCATGGCCGCCATGGTAGAGGCAGGTTTCCCCTCCGATAAAATTTTCTATTACCGTGGTGGGATGCTGGCATGGACGTCGCTTGGGCTTACTACACGTGAAAACATGAACCAGCAATAGATCGACGATCTAACTTCCAAAGAGCCCCATCTGTTCAAGTATTTTTCGACCTAGGAAGCCGTAGTCACTTGCTAGAGAATCGCGGATCTCAAAGTGGTTGAATCCGGTGCCCACTAGTAACTCGATCGGCTTACCTGCTGCTTCCATGGCGGTGGCGAAGTCTCGTCCTTGACGTTGGAACTCTGGTGTCTCATAGGTTCCATAGGCCACAAGCAATGGAGCACGCACTTGATCAATATGGCGTTGAGGGCTTAGCACCTCGATCATTTCATCGGTCAGGTTCAGATAGGAGTTGCGCCATGATAGGCGAACGGGCTCGAGTTCATACATGCCACTTATGCATAGCCCACCCTTTATCATGTCCGGTGGCAATCCATAGGTGCCTTGCCAGTCTGTGGTAAGTACGGCAGCTGCAAGATGCCCACCTGAGGAATGCCCTGAGACATAGAGTTGCTCTGGGTCAGCTCCGAACCGTTCAGCGTTCTGGTAAGTCCATGCAGTCGCATCTCGGACCTGTCTTACTAGCGTTGTAAGTCCATCTTCTGCTTCTTCTACGCCAGAGAAGTCGAGGATGACCATAGTGCCTCCGTTGTTGACCAAGGGCTCGGCCAGGTAAGCGAATTCATTTGCAACGCCATAGCGCCAGGTGCCGCCATGAATGAAGACGTTTATCGGACCGCCGTCATTTCCCGTGCGGTAGACGTCCAACGTCTCTGTTGGCCCCGATCCATAGGCGAACTTAAGTGGCGGTTCTAGTCGTGCTCTTGCCAACTCATTATTGAATGCACTTTGCTCCCTAAGCTGATCAATATTTGGGGCATAGATCCTTTGATTGTAGGCGTCGTCTAGCTGCGTCTGATCCATATCAAGCCATACAGTTGGGTTCATGGAT
>JAQWRR010000046.1 GCA_029243585.1 Gammaproteobacteria bacterium | reverse complement strand
AAACTCACCTGGAAGAGACCCCTTGCCATGGCGGTTTGATATAACCCCATAAGGGACTCTTGGCAGGAGAGATATAACCTCGATTTTAAGTGTATCTCCAGGCTCAGCCCCATCTATTGCCACAGGCCCAGTCACAATATGAGGACCATCCGAAATAAAATCATGCTCAATATTTGAGCTGGCTATTGTTCTGGCATCATCAAGAACCCCTTGTGAGGAGATACCATGACCTGCGAAATAATCGACAGGGTTACGTCCTTGGTCTTCAAGAATTCCTTCATGAGAAACGGTATCAAATATAACAATGGACCCGGAGGGCAAGCTAATTATTGGGAGGGAATTGCTATTAGGTAGTGAGCCCCATCGGATGGTGTTTACTGTTGAAGGGATATATACACCCAAGCCAGCTAGCTGACCGGGTTCATTCGCTAAAGGTTGTAGTGCACTTTCATTATCCTGTGCGCCAGCGCATAAAATCACCGACAAGCTAACTAGAGCAGAAATAATTATAAATCTCACCTGATAGATCTACCCTGAAACGCTGATGGTTTAGTTTTAACACTCTTCATTATTTGTTATTCCATTTGCTTTTATGAAAAGTAAAACTTTTATTATGATAAAGACGAAGTGATGTCCTACATCATTCGGTCAATGATTCTTTTGGTTTGTTCTTTATTTAACCCTAACGTTCGGTTACTAATTGCACCACCCTTTTCAAGGATAGGTTCTGCCTCGTGTAGGGCAGGTCTATCCTTTACATGATGAAAAAGGCCCGTATAAATGGTGTCTCCCCAAAGCATGGCTTTCTCGCAAGCGCTTTTCCAGTCGCGAGTATCATGTCCTTCATCTTCAAGTTTTTTAATGCGTGGTTTGAAGAAGGCAAGATCATTATCATGGTTAAATGTGATACATGGGCTGAATATGCTGATTAATGAAAAGCCCTTATGCTCTATAGCTTGTTGCATGAGCATGGAGAGATGCTTGGTATCGGCACTAAAGCCCCGAGCAACAAATGTTGCTCCATTCATGATTGCTGAGGTTATTGGGTTAAAAGGATACTCTACACTCCCGTAAGGGGAGCTTTTTGTTTTCATGTTTAGGGAACTAGTTGGAGATAACTGTCCGGTAGTAAGCCCATATATCTCATTGTCCATAACGATATAGGTTAAATCCACGTTACGGCGGGCGGTATGGGTGAAGTGATTGCCGCCAATTCCATAGCCGTCACCATCCCCACCAGTTACAAAGACGTTAAGCTCATGGTTAGCCATTTTTGCGCCAGTTGCTACTGCCAGTGAACGTCCATGCAGAGTATGCATACCGTAGGAATTAAAGAATCCAGGAAAGTTTGACGAGCAACCAATACCGCTGACAGTGAGAATTTCATGGGGCTTGAGCCCTAAGTCAAGACAGGATTTTCGCAGACTATTAAGTACACCAAAGTCTCCACAGCCAGCACACCAATCTGGATCGACCTTACCTTTAAAGTCATTGGCTTTTTGTGGCTCGAAAACGAGTGTGCGAGTATCTATACCATCCATTATGCGACCTCTTTAGACCATGATTTCCTGAACGGGGACAGAATGATTAGTTTTGCCATCCAGTTGTTCTAGAACCGAATCAACTATGTGATGCGGCATAAATGGCTCTCCGTCATATTTGCGTATGTGTCCGTCTATGCTGAGACCAGTTTCGCTACGCATGTAGCGATAGAACTGCCCAGAGTAATTGTTTTCTATGATGATAGTGTGCTTTGCATTCTCAACTATCTCGATTATTTCCTTGGAGTGGAAGGGGACGATCCATCTAATTGGAAGGTGGTTTACCTTAACCCCTTTCTCAGTAAGTTGTTCAATGGCCTCTTTTATTACACCATACGTAGAGCCCCATCCAATTAAAGTTACCTCGGCATCTGTATCGCCCTCAAGAGTAGGAGCTTTTATTTTATCTGTGATATCAGCGATTTTTCGAGCGCGTTTTTCAACCATACGTCTTCTTTTATGAGGGTTAGTGTATTCATCGCTAATTAGTACCCCATCCTGATCGTGCTCATCGGTTGCTACCACATGCACATGACCTTTAAGTCCTGGTAGTGCACGTGGAGAAATTCCGCTATCGGTAATTTTATATCTAAGGTATTCCTCATCGGATGCATCAGACTTGCTGGTTGTAACGATTTCTCCTCGATTAATTTTAGGGTTCAAGTTTAAATCGTCAGGGTCAGCGCTAAACGTACCTTCCGCAATAAGCAAATCTGAAATAACTATGCCTGGACATTGATGTTCATCACATAGATTAAACAGTTCTGGAATAACGTTAAATGAATCGAGGGCGTCGGTAGGGGCTACGATTAAACGCTCAAAGTCTCCCTGGCTAGCTCCAAGCGCTTGCCAAAGGTCTCCTTGTTCTGTTTTCGTTGGTACGCCAGTTGAGGGTCCTGCGCGCTGTACGTTGATAAACACTGCTGGGATTTCCATCATTGAAGCAGCACCAACAGCTTCAGTCATTAGTGCAAAGCCGCCACCAGATGTAGCGCACATTGCCCGTGCGCCTACATGTGCAGCACCGATGATCATGTTGGCCACGGCAATTTCATCTTCTGCCTGACGTACCATGATGTCTAACTCTCTTGCGTTTTGTGCCATCCAGTGCAAAACCCCAGTGGATGGGCTCATCGGGTAGGCCGAATAAAATTTAACACCTGCCGCAGCACCGCCCATTGCCATAGCTTCATTACCAGTCCATAGGGCGAGCGGTTTAGGGCCGGTAGGTAGTGGTTCTGGGTAAGCCTTAAAGTTCTCTTTAGCAAACTCATAGCCAGCTAATGCGGCTGTAGAATTTTCCCTTACAACTGCATCTCCTTTTCGTCCAAATTGTAGATTTAGTGAGTTTTCTAAAACTTCAAACTCCAGACCAACCAAATAATTAATTGCCCCTAATGCAATAGTGTTCTGAATAACCTTATTCCTGCTTTTATTTGATAGTTCCTTTATTGGTAACGGGCATAGTTGTACGTCCGTTGCGAGCTCACCCGGTGTAATTTTGTCGCTATCATAAATAACACAGCCCCCAGATTTCATAAGACTGGAGTGGCGGTCCATTGTGTCTTGATTTAGGCAAACCAACATATTTAACGAATCACCGTGGGTATAAATAGCCTGTCTATTTATTCTCATCGTTAAGAATATATGACCGCCTCGTACAATTGATTGATAGGCGTTATAGGCGTAGAGAGAGAGACCTCGACGAGTAAACATACGTGCAAGTATGTTGCCCGGGGTCGCGATACCCTGACCAGCTGCTCCACCAATGGCTAAAGAGAAATCAAATTGCTCTGAACTCATATCTCAGAGGTCTCCCTTAATGAAAAAACATAAAGATCAATATAAGAGCTTGTATGCTAATAACCCTTTTTAAGCTAAAGCAGAAAAACACTACTTATGTCTACTTTATACCATTATCTAGGGTTAATCGTAATATGGTATTACACTAATTATTTACAAACATGATGATCAAAGAGATAAAATCCCTTAAAAAGGCATTTAAGCTGATATAAACAGAGAATTTAGGGGTTTTATTCGTGGGCTAGTTCTTGGAAAATAGGTGTTGATATTATAGTTGTGCTGTAGAAACCGTTAGAATTGGTAGATACAGAGAATCTGTAATACAACTAAGCCAGTATTCCGTAGCTAAAGCATGATTATTTTTATGGAAATAATGCATTAAGCATTAAAGGGTATTCGAGCATGATGACTCGTTCAGCATTGATATTGAGTTTGAGTTTACTTTTAGTACAGGCGTGTGAAGCACAAACGCCGAATGTTAGTGAGACCCTAGAAGAGACTGCAATTGCGCTTGGAACTCTAAGGGGCGTTCAGCGCCGAATGGATTCGATAAACACTCTACAGTTTTCAGGTAACGGTACATTTAATGTTCCAGGAAACAACGGTGAGTGGACAAGTTATGAACTCAGGAATGCAACGGTGGGTATCAATTACTTTATTCCAGCTATCCGAATGGATATGACCTTTGTTGGGTCAGACGGAAACGAGGAAAGAGTAGTGCAGGTGGCTCGTGGTGATCGGGCTTGGGATGAGAGATTACCGGGTGTTGATCCTACGGATGTTTCTGACCAAGATGCCCAAGAACGGGCGCAGCAGATTTGGTTAACACCACATGGCGTAATTACTGCTGCTGTTCAAAACCCAGATAACGTTGTCATTGAAACCGAATCTGGTCAGACGGTAATGATTGTAGAAATTGACGGCATGCCAGTTACAGCTAGACTTGATGAGAATGCACGACCAGCAGTAGTGGAAATGATGGTTGAACACCCAGTGCTAGGCGAGACGTTGCTTAGTGCAGAATATACTGATTATATTGATTGGCCTATTCTGGATGTATATTTTCCCTCTCAGATTATTCACCGTTTAGACGGAGAAATAACGCTTGAGATGACCGTATCCGATTTTTTTCAAAACCCCTATGTTGTCTTTCCAACGCCAGAACAACTGAGCCGGAGCTCACAATGATTAAACTATTCAGAAATACTTTATATGTAACAGCCACCTTGTTGTTTTGTGGCCTACCAGCTTCTGCGCATCATGCTGTGCAGGCACAGTTTGATGTAAACAACACGCATTCATTCACTGGTCTTATGACCAAAGTGGAGTTTATTAACCCACATCCATATTTTTATTTGGATGTAGAAGGTCCTGATGGAGAAGTGGTCAATTGGGAAATCGAGTCTGTAGCGCTTAACGCTCTTCGTCGCATGGGCCTTGTCAAGGAGCTTCGTGTTGGGTTGGAGTACACGGTTGAGTACCACCCCGCACGTAATGGAGAGTCACAGGGATTAATGATGGCAATTACTTTGCCAACTGGTAACCGACTTCTTATGCGTAATGCTGAATAATATTTTCTCGCTGAAGTTTGGAGCTACTTAAAAAAAGAACAGTGGGGCGATTGTCGAGGGAGTAAGGGTATGAATAGGCAGAGTTGGTTGGTTCGTGTGGTAATGGCAGTGCTTGCATTGTCTTCGGTGTGCATTGGGACAATTCAAGCACAGGAAATGCCAAGAACAGCAGAGGGTCGACCAGATCTTTCCGGGTTTTGGCATCCGGGCGCAATGGGTTTTCGCGGATTTGAAAATGAAGATGGGGATATTATCCTTAACCTTGAGGGCCGTGATAATGATCTAGGTAATTTCGAAAAAGATTTTGCTGTTCTTGAGAGATCAAAGGCAAATAAACCTATATATAAGCCAGAGCATTGGGACAGAATTCAGGATTTAGATTGGAATGGCTTAACGCTTGATCCGGTGTTCGGTTGCAAACCGGCAGCGATTCCGCGTGTGGGACCACCCCATAAAATTGTTCAGACCCCTAATGAAATTATTTTTCTTTACGACACTAGAAATATCAATGCGTACCGAATTATTCCATTGGATGGACGTGAGCATCTTGATATACAGGTCAATGATACGACTTGGATGGGCTACTCAGTGGGTCGTTGGGAAGACGATACACTGGTGGTTGATTCGGTTGGATTTAATGATGAGAGCTGGTTAGGTTGGATGGGCTATATCCATAGCTGGGATATGACTGTTACAGAAAGAATTCGCCGTGAAGGAAATACTCTTTACTGGGAAGCTACTGTGGACGATACCATGCTTATTGAACCATGGACTCTAGATCCAATTCAGAGGCAACTAAACGAAGATCCTGACGCTTTCTTTTTTGGAAACACAGGGTGTGAAGAGCGGGACGCAGATCGTATAGTTGATCCAACTGTTCGCGGTTAATAACTCGAGGGTTGTGTGTCTAGGGGCTCTGTATAGCCCTCAATACATTTCCTTCTGCCCTCTCAAGGTAGTCAAGAAAAACGCTGGGGTCATCTACTAAAGGATGCGGATCTGATGGACCTCTATTCAAAAATAGATTGTGAAGTCCCTGAACACCTCCTGGAGTATTTACGTGTGTAGGTAATCGCACCTGTATTGGGGGTGATTGATGTGCTAACAGCTCAAACCGGCGTATGTTTCCCAAAACGGTTTGGTTTTTCCAAAAGTCATTTCCTTGCGCGCCACCACCTCCAAAAATCACTGCACGATAGTCATCATTACCATCAGATACTGTGAACTCCATGGATAGTACTCCCTCGGTATGCCCAGGGGTGATATAGAACTTCATAACCTGATCACCTAGTTCTAGCGTATCTCCATCCTGTATGACCATGTCCACCTCAGCAACGTCCATGATGAACTCATTTGGTATATCTGTTTGTGCTCTTTTCCAATCACCAGCAGTTAGAGCAACACGAGTGTCAAAGTTATCTTGGTAATAGGCATGACCTGCCATATGATCAAAATGTCCATGTACTCCAAGCACATACTTAATATCCATGGGGTCAAACCCAAGTGTTCTTATATGTTCAACCCCAGTTTCTATATAAGGTGGGTGTAGTGAATCTATAAGGATTAATCCCTCATCGGTCACAATCAGATAGGAGGATACCCATTCAATACCTACGTAGTAGAGATTATCAAAAATTTTAAAGGGTTCTATGCTCTTTTGTAATTCTTCGTTTGCAAATATTTCACGTCTTTCTCGGGATACATAACTAAAGTCAGTTAGCTCTAGTTCAGGAAAATCTTCGACAGTTAGTTGAGCATTAGCGCTCTGCCAATCAAGGGTCAGTATGACCGATAACGATATAAGCCAAGATATGAGTGCTCGTTTGCAGTTTTTTGAATTATTTTTAAAAGGCATCTATATTTTCCTTGCTCTAATCTTCTGTGTTCATTCTGTGGTCCCAATGCTTACCTGCTAAGTCAATAATAACTGAAAGGTCTTGGTTCAACAGGTATCTATCTCTGATGAGTGTCATGGTGGATTCAGCAACTAAGCCTAAATACTCGGCACGACTTGAGTAGCGTTCTTCGATGGATAGACGAGGGTCTCCTTGAGCTTCTCGCTCAGAACGTGTTCGGGAGAAAGGTATGTAAAGTCCTGTTCCTGAGACCGGGCTTGTCGGTCTCCACCCAGTATAAGTCGCAAGAGGTACAGCAATATCTGGGGATCGTAATCCGTCAATTTCATTACCGCTGGCATCTACTTGAGGAACCATAAAGGGGTAGGGGTGACTTGTATTAGGGGGTTCCTGGCTAATAATTCCGCTGCTTCCTAATTCTGGCCCAAAATCAAGTGCATAGGCTGTACTGACCTCTGTTAGCACATTTAAACCCGGTATCTCGGGAAACTGAAAGTCTGTCATCTCAACCAGTGTGTCTTGCTCTAGGGTAGAGTAACGACTAGGGGGTGGTTGGTTGTCATTAGTTATCCACCGATCCATAGCAACTAACAGGCCGCGAAGAAACCAACGGTAATCGTTAGGGTTAGGTTGAAGGTTCTCATGTCCAGACATAGATGGAAAAGTTGCTGGGTAGTGCTGCGTGCCTGCAAAATCATAGGTGCGTACGTTGTCCATTAGTGACAGGTCTTCTCCCCCATCTAAAGAGATGTGAGTTAATGCGCCAACAGACCGCCAATATTCAGTGGATGAGTTTGTATAGAAAATTTTTGGCATTGCGTTTGATGGAATGCTCGTCAAGAGACCGTCAGAGTTGCCAGTAGCGGGGTCTATTTGTGTGATATCAGCAAAAGGGAAAACCCTATTAGGGTATTCAAAAGCTCCTCCTGGAGCCCGAGATGCTTGTGCAAATCGCTGGTTAAAACTTCCCCGTGCTGCCCCAGCAACATGAGCAATTATTCCATCAAAGACTTTACGATTTTTTGTGTCTTCATTAAACCCATCAAAAAGAAATGTTCTTAATAAACGTCCGCTTTGGGATGAACCAAAAGTAATGGCACGATTAATATCACCACTTGATATGCCTAGCTCACTGGTTGAACCATACTTAAGCTGTGAAATGGTCTCGCGGATCGCTGAAAGACCTAGACCTGCTAGTGGAGGGTCTTCAGAAACATAGATAACATCATAGATTTTACCGGGCTCAAATCCTGTTTCTAGGTAGACCATTGTAGGATCTAGAATTAGTTTCTCTCCTATTTGACGAGCGAATTGCCAATTGTCCCGTGAAATGTTCTGACGTGGTCCTGTGATGCCATCACGGACTGTCATTTTATTTCGAGGATCCAAAGGGTCGCTTACTGGGTATGCAATATGATTTCGGTTTCCAAGGGAGTGCGAGTAGGTTTTTTCGGAAACAATAATATCGCTTCTTACTATGCCCTCTATTGTTTTGCCATTATCTGTAGCTATGGGTGGATAGGTACGTAATTGATTATCTATTAGAGGCGTATCATGTTGCCAACCTACCCACAATAAAGTGAAACCTTCCCTTAGTAGAAAACCATCACCCATCTCATCAGCTGTTGTTGGTTGGAGTGAACTGATCGCCCTGTTAAAACGATTTAAGGCGCCAGGACGGCCTCTATTTGCCACTTCAAATAAAACTGCACCATTTCCAGACTTCATGTCTTTGGGTTTTATCAGGTAGAAATCAGCCGAAAATTCCACCATCCCATCTGAGTTAGTGGCCGATTTATCAATATCAATAATAATATTATTAGCAGAGTTTTTTGGATCTATAGCGTAGTGAATTTTGCCGGATAGGGCCTCATAGGGACCAGCTAGCCCATACTTCGTCCCATTTGCTATGTCCTTACTTCGGTCAATATCAATATTGACAATATTTGCTGCCGCTAAGGAGGCAGCAAAAAAAAACGATGCAAATAAATAATATGTAGCCTTCATTAGGATCCTATTATTGGTAGGCTGGATTTAAGACTTAAGATAGGTCTTGTAGGGACTAACGTCCAGTTATTAGCGTAAGAATCTAGAATTATTCGCTATTCATCTAGACCTTGTGTTTATCTGTAATTAGGCTATCTCACCTATACTAGGTGTATTATTACCGTAGAGCTAAAGGATCATAAAAAAGTGGTTTTTAGACACAAAAAAGAAGTTTTCAGTCAATACATTAAATTCAAAGTCTGCTTTATTCTAAGCATATGTTTTTGCAGCATTTATTTTATCCAGATTGCTAATGCAGCTATAAATTCTTATTTAGAGAATGGTGAGCCAATACGTATAGTTGCAAATGTAGATGGACGCATTACAGACACGAATAATGGACGAACTGTGTATGAGGCTACCTGTGCCTTTTGTCACGGACTGCAAGGCGAAGGTGGGTTGGGTGGTGGAATCTCGCTCTTTTCCGCTACAAATATAGAGGTAGTAATGGATCGCGTGAGGAATGGGCTTGAAATAATGCCAGGTTTTGGAGGTTCATTAACTGAGGAGGAAATCCAGGATGTTAGTGCTTATGTGGTAGAAGAGCTTCCTCATTAAATACAATAAAAACAGCAACATAAAATAATAAGCTAATCTAGTTTATACAGAACAAGATCTTTGATAAAAAAATATGCAGCGCACAGTAATAATTATTGGCTTAGTTGTATTAATGGCTGGGCTTCTTTGGCCATGGATTAGTAGGATTCCGCTAGGAAGGTTGCCTGGCGATCTAATAATGGAAAGATCTTCTTTTAGAATTTACTTTCCCCTAACTACAATGATCTTAGTCAGTGTAGTGATATCACTGATTCTGTGGTTATTACGCCGTTAAAAGCGATTAATTAGTTTGTAAAGAACTGATTGCCGATATTTACTAGATTTAGTATTTTTATCTAATATGTCCTACTTAAATCAGCCGATAACGCCAGCGGTTAAAATTGCTGGTAGACAGGAAAAATTTGCGGTTCGTCGTGTCTATTGCGTTGGATGGAACTACGAAGAACATATACGTGAGATGGGGCGGGACCCGGAGAGAGAACCCCCAGTTTTCTTTATGAAACCTCCTGATGCTCTGGTGCCAAACGGTGGTTTAATTCCGTATCCAACAGCGACACAGAATTTACACTATGAAATTGAATTGGTTGTCGCGATTGGTAGTTCAGCAAAAGATATTTCTACGTCTGCAGCTCGGGAGATCATCTATGGGTATGCTGTGGGACTGGATATGACAAGACGAGACTTGCAAACCCATGCAAAAAAAAATGGGCAACCTTGGGCCTTAGCTAAAGGGTTTGATTACTCTGCTCCAATTAGCGCTATTCATACTGCCTGCGATATTGGGCATCCATCAAGTGGCAGTATTTGGCTTGAGGTGAACGGTAAGAGACGCCAAGACGGTGACTTATCCAGAATGATCTGGTCCGTACAAGAAATCATTCAACACCTGTCGGCATACTTTGAGCTTTTTCCGGGGGATTTAATCTTTACGGGGACACCTGAAGGTGTGAGTGCCGTTGTCCAAGGAGATCAATTACGGGGTGGGATTGAGATGATTGACACGCTTGAAATTACCCTAGGCTAGGATCCATTTGAGCGCCATGCCCTATGCCTGGCGCGCAGTCATATCTGCCCACTGGGAGTGATGTTCTTACTAGAATACGTGATCCATAAAGAGTTTCGGTGTAGTAATCTGGATCTTCAGCCTCCCAGGTGACTTCAAGGTCACCGTTTTCTTTATTGATGCGCAGACGTTCTATTAATTTAAAGTGCGTTGTACGTACAAAATCCGATCGTACAACACCCTCTGAGAACATGGCCGTCTCAATAATGATTTCGTCTCCATCATAGCGACCAATTGAATGACCCATTTCACTACGAGCCACGTTGGTGGGATGATTATTCATATTCATGTGTATTACACGTTCTGTATCCATAAACTCATGATGGATAATAATACGATCGCCTTCCTCTCTTATTTCGGTTGGCAGTCCGGGTTGAGACCAGGCACGGACAGGACTTATTGGACTGCATCTGTAAACTGGATTTGATGTTAGAGGGTTGTTTGATGCGGATGCTCTTGCGCCTAACTCTGTTAAATACTGAACCGAGTCCGGATCGATTCCAGCTCCAGGAAATGATTTTCTATACCAAACGCCAAAAATAGTTTGAGATTCTCCTTGATCCAGTAAGGGAGAGTGCATACTTTGACCGCTGTCCGTCCTTAGACTTAATAGGCTCCCATCAGCCAGATATCCTGTTCCAAACTCACATCCAAGTGGGTCACGACGTGCCTGAAAACCTTCTATTCGGATGCGATCTCCTACCTGCAAAGAACTTTTGTTAATACCTTTGATGCGTAACTGAGAACTTGCTTGCATCTCACACCATCGGGTTTCTTGTTCTCCATCAGCATTTGTAGTTTCAACATATACAAAGGAATGTGGGTTGATGTACCGGAATTCCTTAATTGTTCCTTCTACGAATACCGGGTTAGATACATCGTAATGTGCAGTAAAGCCATGATGAGAAAAGGCTAGTCCCAGTTGGAAATAACCTACTACAAAAATAATGAATTTAAAGGTTTGATTCATAGTAATGAGTTTTCTTTTGATAAGGCTGAAAGGCCTGTATTACTCTTTAGATAGGTAAGCAGTGGTTCCTTCTGGTGATTCATACCAGCCTGGGTCACTGTAATCGTTATGAGGTTGTTCAGCACGAACCTTAAAAACTGTAAACATGCCGCCCATTCCTATTGGCCCATAAGGCCCTTCACCTGACATCATTGGAAGGGTGTTTTCAGGGAGCTCCATGTTCATGGAGGCCATTTCAGCCATTCCCTTGTCTCCCATAACCATATATTCTGGTATGAGGCCTTTGAGTTTTTCTGCAGCCTCTTCAAAGTTAACGCCAATAGAGGTTAAAACATCATGGCTCATTGCGTTCATTGTGTGATGTGTTTTATGACAGTGAAAGGCCCAGTCGCCCACTGAATCAGCAATTAGCTCAATTACACGTACTTGTCCCACACCGATGTCAATTGTAGCTTCTGGCCATCGTGCAGTTTCTGGAACCCATCCCCCGTCTGTGCCTGTGACTTCAAAAGAGTGACCATGTAGGTGTATAGGGTGATTTGTCATTGTTAAATTGCCAATGCGTACCCTTACTCGATCTCCTTGTCGTACGTTCAGGGAAGAAATGCCCGGAAACACACGGCTGTTCCATGTCCACAAATTAAAATCTGTATGAGTATTTACCCGCGGTGTATAGCTACCAGGCTCTATATTGTATGCACTCATTAGGAAGGCAAAGTCTCTATCAACAGATAGAGTATTGGGGTCTTTGGGATGGACTATGATTAATCCCATCATGCCCATAGCCATTTGAACCATCTCATCCGCATGGGGGTGGTACATAAAGGTTCCGGCATGATTCATATCGAATTCATATGTCCATGTTTCTCCAGGACGGATTGCAGGTTGAGTAAGACCTGCTACCCCATCCATGCCATTCGGCACACGAACTCCATGCCAGTGGATAGTTGTGTGCTCAGGTAGTTTATTAGTAACAAAGATACGAATACGCTCGCCCTCAACACACTCAATTGTTGGCCCTGGCGATTGTCCGTTATAGCCCCAAAAATGTCCTGCCATGCCTGAAGCAATCTCGCGCTCAACTGGTTCTGCTACAAGGTGAAATTCTTTGACTCCATCTTTCAGGCGCCACGGTAATGACCAACCATTCAGTGTTACGACAGGTTTGAACGGGCTACCATTTGGAGGAGCGAGGGGTGGCGCTGTTAAAGGAGACTTTGAGGATGTAGGTTCTGGTATCTGACCAAGAGCCCCGCGGGGTACTGCACTAGCACTTACTAGCGCAGTAGCACCGGTGAGAAAACTTCGACGAGATATCATTTTAAGCGCTGCCTAGATTTGATCAATTTAGTGCACATGATAGGTCTCCCCTGGCCGAAAACCATTCTGTTGCCCTTGTTGTATTGAAACGGCCGATACTCCAACACCAGCCATGGCTCGTTGTAATTCTATTTCGGCAAGCCAAAAAACTTTTTTTGCTTCTAGTGCTGAATTTACGGCATCAATTCTTTCGGTAGCATCTGTTACCAAGTCAAACACGCCGACGAGCATACCGTTATATAGCTTAAGTTGTTCCTCTGATCTGCGATTAGCCAGCGGTACTATTTCATTAAATGAATGTGTTGCTAGATCATACGCTCCACGATAGGCCAACCAGGCAGTACGCACATCAGCACGTGCATTTACGCCTGCTTCCCCTGATAAACCCTCTAATCTTCCTGCATGAACATCAAAACGTTGAGAAACCGCTCGAGACTCTAACCCTTCTGGACCTATGACGGAACGTGGAATGTCTGGAAGTTTATCGGGTAGCTTTACAGAATCAGCATCATCGCCCCACAGGCCAAGTACTTGAACAAGGCGTTCATGTTCGACAGCAGCAGTAATTTCGAGAGTTGTTAAATTTGTAACAGCATCAGCATATAGTGATTGAGCGCGAAGTAGTTCTAGCTCGGTTGCATTACCTACCTGACGCATGCCCTCCATAATTTCACGACCAGCTTCCAAGGCAGTCACTACATCTTTGTAATACTGCACGGTTTGTTTGGCTGCTACTGCATTAACCCAGGATCTTTTTGCAAGAAAAAGTAGCGCAACTATTTCATCTGCTGCCCGAATGCGGCCAGAACGTTCCTCTAATGTTCCAATAGGGTCTAGAGCTGGCATGATTACCCATGTCATTGCGTTGACAGAACTCATGCGCTCAATTCTTGTTTCCATAGTGCTTGGTGGCCGTCCTCTGTTGAAATTTGGGTTAGTCATGTACACAAGTTGTAGACGATCAAATCCAGGCATGCCGAGTGTCTCAAGAGCACGCTCTATAAGAGGATTATGAAGTAGTGCTAGTTCTGCAGCTGACTCAGCATTTAGCTCTAAGCTAAGTATTTCTTGTTCCCTTTGTGTTCGACGAATAATCAGGGCTTCCTGTTCTGGACTTAGTTCAGGCCGCTCTTCAAATCGAATACCAGTAGGATTACTTTCAACAGACATGGGTGGAGATACCGAGACACAACCGGCGATGAGTAAAAAACCGACTATGCTCAGATTTAAAAATGCGCGGATTTCGCGCATATTCATTGTTCAATCTCAGTCGTATGCCTTTCGTGAGTGCATTGACTATCCATATTAGAATGGTCCGATTGGACTTGGTCAGTATCATGACTTGAAATGATAGGCCAAGAAACCGTTATATCTTCTAGGCTCTTGTAGTGTCCCATCAAGCTGTCATATCTAAGTATTGCAGATGGGGTAGAGGGATCAGCAGCCTCAAAACCCTCCCAATGCGCTATGGAGGGGAAGGATGCCAGGATACCGCCAAAAAGAAGCATAATCTTAAAGCTGATGTCTTTTGTTGATATCAGTCTCACTAGAATTCCGCAATATCACGAGCTGAACCTGTTAGCTCAACAATGTGAAGCCCTGTATTAGCTCTGTCTACCGCATAAACATAACCCCTATCATCGACCTCTAGATTGTTTGTTTGAATAGCTCTCTTACAGCGTTCAGCACCATCTACATTAATACAGCGCTGAGTGGTTCGTTCATTAATTGCAGGTATGTAGTACCCAATTTCTTGTGGTGACCATGGATCCCTTATATCTACTGCACGTATACCACCATTAAAATAGGCGAGAAAGACAATTTTCCCATAGTAAATTGGTGTCATATTTTCATTTGATGAATGGGTGCCAAATCGACCGCCACGCTCACAAAAATTTCCACTTTCTTCTGGAACCTGAAAATTCCCAACTGGCCATGGTTTTGTTTCATCGGTGATATCAACCATGTACATCATTTGCCGATTTTCTAGGCATTCATTGCGTAGGGATTCACCAACGACTAAAAGCATGTCTCGAGTTTGACCTTCAGAGTTATCAGCAAATTCAGGGATATCCATACCTAAAACAGGGAAGGCAGTGTGTGCACCCAGACGAGGACCAGTGAACATAGTAGTAATTACTGGATACTCTAGATTTTCATCTGTCGGCTCAAAAGGATTATCGATAGCCGGGTTGCCACGAAGGAGTCTCTCTCTGTCTACTATCTGGATAACCCCATCAAGAAATGTGCCATAACCAAAATAGATTCGATCATCAACCACTATTGGACCATGAAGATCATATTTAGCCATTTCATCGAATTCTGGGGCTCCTGGTTGTTGTCCGGGGAGGCCAAAATTTCGTATAAACTGTGGCTCAGCTGGATTTGATAAGTCATAAACCTGAGTCATACGGCGTGTGGCCCAGGTTTCCACTCCTGAGACTAGATAGGCAATGCCAGTGTTACATTCCCACCAATTTTTATGTGTATCAATAAGACCAGTTTCTTCCATCGATGAAACAAGAGTTGGCGCCTCTGGAACAGTGACATTCCAGACTTGGTGACCATCAGATCCAACAGCACGCAATAAGTATGTTTCAGTGTCAATTCCATTAGGAAGGTCGCTACCCAGGCATGTTCGTACCATTTGTGCTTCACTTGCTTCGCCTTCAACATTTGTTCCTGGGATATGAGCAAGATATTCAGGATTGCTTGGGTCGGTAACATCAACGATAGAAGTACCATTGCCCTCTTGCTTACCTGTTATTGGGTTTTCATGATTGCCAACGTGGTGACCGATATAAGAGATCCAGCGATCACCCTTCTGTTGAATTATCGGTTGATAGGCGCTACGTCCTTGCAGGTCGTTATAACCAATGAGTTGCATGTTTAAAGCTTCTTCCCCTTCAGTTGGGTCCTGAGCCAGTACATAACTACTTGTAGACACCAGTACGATTGCCAGATTGCTTAGAAATAAGCGTTCAAAATATTTTGATGGCAGCATTCCCCGCTCCTAAATCATTAGTTTTTATATGATAAGACTTTCGAACAGTGAAACTCTTATGTCAACCCATGATGAGTTTAAATGTTATGTTTCATTGCAACATTATTTTGTCATAAAGCATAGTTTCTGTTTGGTCTTGATATAATTAGAGTATCAATAGTCCTCCTAATACCTATAAGACACATGTTATGAGTAGCGATCTAGTTTCCCGCTTACGCGAGAGTAAGTCTTCTCTATCTAATGATAGCGATTCACTCAATAAAGTTGCTGATGCAATCCAGGCTTTAGAGGCAAAGGTTGAGCGATATGAAAATGCACTTGAAATGATTCGCAATCAAACTTTTGAGCACTCCAACTCCCCCCGACTCATTGACCAACTTTGGCATTTTGTTCGGTGGACAAAGTCTGTGGCTCGTGATGCGTTGGAATCTACTAATAGTCGTGAGAAAAAAAGTTCAGATAGCAATAAATAATGAAAGAGGGTTTTTCAATAGAAGATCGTTACCTGCGCAGCCCAAATGACGTGCTACGTATTGCACTGGCATGGCTTGAAAATGGTAAAGAAATAGCCTTGGCTACGGTAATAGGAACTTGGGGTTCCTCACCGCGTCCCATAGGTAGTAATCTTGTTATTGCAAAAAATGGTGAGTTTGAGGGTTCTGTATCTGGTGGTTGTGTCGAGGGAGCAGTGATAAGTGCTGCTAAAGAAGTTATTAAAACGGGTCAACAACAGCTATTGAAGTTTGGTGTCACTAATGATGAGGCATGGGAAGTCGGTTTAGCCTGTGGCGGAGAGATAGAGGTGTTGCTGGAAAAAGTCGGGTGAAGAAAAATATACTTTCTGCCTTGGTTGAGGCTGGATCTTGCTCTCATAGTATTGTGCTTTTGCGTGAGCTTGGAGGAGAACAGTTTTTATTTGACCATGAAGGTGCCCATATATTCGAAGACGGTCAACGGATTAATCTTCATGATGCACTACCTGAGAGGGTATTAAGTCTATGTAAAGAAGCGTTGATTTATGATGGCGCCCAGGCTGCTGAAATAGAAGATAAACGTTATTTAGTGCAAACACTTTGCCCTAAACCTAAACTTTTTATTGTGGGGGCTGTGCATATTGCTCAGACATTAGCTCCTATGGCTCATCTTGCTGGCTATGAAGTGCTTCTATTTGATCCGCGGTCAGCATTTGCTTCTGTGAGGCGATTCCCAGATGTAAATATAATTAATGATTGGCCTCATGAGGCGATAAAGAAGTTTTCTCTTGATTCTCGTAGTGCTTTAGTAACGCTTAGCCATGATGCGAAGATTGATGACCCAGCGATTATAGAAGCTCTTAATTCTGATGCGTTTTATATTGGAGCTTTGGGTAGTAAAAAAAACCATAAGAAACGCTTAGAACGTCTTGCCAGGGAGGGTTTTGGTGAAACTCAACTGTCTAGAGTACATGGTCCAGTCGGGTTATTTTTGGGAGGTAGGTCACCAGCTGAAATTGCAATTGCAATAATCGCACAGATAACCCAGGCTCGTTATAAAACCGATAATTAAGCAAATAAAACCTTAAGAACAGGAGATATAAATAGATGTATTGTTCAGGATTAGTAGTTGCTCTTATGGTGTTCAGTTTGGCGGTACCAAAAACTGATGTCTTTGCTAGCGAAGTTAATACACAGTATTCGGTTGATCCAAACTCCCCTTTCACTGCTGATTTAGGTGTTCGATTACCAGATGGGTTTAAAGCCACTGTCTATGCTGATATAGAAGGTTATGGTCGCCATCTGGCAGTGCGCGATGATGGGACTCTTTATTTTGCTTTGACTGTTCGACTTGGGCGCGGATCTAATATGGGTATTGTTGCTATGCGGGATACCGATAATGATGGCGTTGCTGATGACATAGAACGCTTTGCAACCGATATTCCGGGCACCGCTTTAGAATTTCATAATGATGATCTTTATTACGGCTCGAAAACAGAGATTTACCGGTTTTCATTCAATGGTGGTGAGATGGTACCGTCAACACCTCCTGAAGTTGTTGTTGGTGGGTTTCCTGAGCAGCGTCTTCATGAGGCTAAGACCTTTGCTATAGATGATAAAAATAATATTTATGTGAATGTAGGTGCACCGTCTAATGCGTGCATGGAGGAATTTCGCACAAGAGGATCACCCGGACAGAGGCCTTGCCCACAAACTGAATGGCAAAGTGGGGTATGGAAATTTGATGCAGATGGTACAAACCAAGACCAGAAAACGAATGGTTCACTGTATGCGACAGGGATTCGTAATGCCATGGCCATTAAGTGGAATGATGAGCATAAACAAGTCTATTTTTTAACTCATGGTCGTGATGCTTTGTTTACTCTTTATCCTGAGTATTTTAGTGCGGAAAAAAGCGCTGAGATACCTTCAGAAGAGATGCATGTTTTAAAAGAAGGGGGGGATTATGGATGGCCATTTTCTTATTTTGATCACCAACAAAATAAACGTATTTTAGCTCCGGAGTATGGTGGCGATGGCAATGAAAGTGTTGCAGTGGGACTCTATGAGAAACCAATAGCTGCTTTCCCTGGACATTGGGCGCCTAACGATATGATGTTTTATACAGGCTCTCAATTTCCATCTCGATATCAAGATGGAGCATTTATTGTGTTTCATGGGTCCTGGAATAGAGCACCTCTTCCTCAACGTGGTTATAAGGTGATTTTTATACCCTTTAATGAGGATTTACCAGACTCAGACTGGGAGGTTTTTGCGGATGGCTTCACAGGTACGGACGTTCTGGAGAGTCCTGGAGATGCTGTCCATAGACCAACTGGTATAGCTCAAGGACCTAATGGAGAGCTTTACATTTCTAGCACCGTGAGCGGTCGAGTCTGGCGTATCAACTACACTGGGGAATAAGTCATTCTGAATTATTTCATTAGTATGGCTAGAGCATTCTTATTAATATTGATTCTAGCCGCTTGTAGTGGGTGTTTGACAGTTATTGATAATCCTCAAGTAATGGTGGACGGTCGAAGTCTCTATGAACGGGAGTGCTTAGCTTGTCACATGTCAAATGGTGGGGGAGTGCCGGGGATGGCGCCTCCATTAGTAGGTAGTCCATGGGTAGCTGGTGGCCGAGACGCTTTAGTAGGCTACGTATTAACAGGTGGTTTTAGCCCCCAGGTGTTGATGTCCCGTTTTGACTTTCTATCAGATCAAGATATGTCAGTCCTTTTGACCTACGTACGAAAAACGTTTGGTGAAAATGGGACAACCATTTCAACAGATCAAGTTGCTCGTATACGCTCAGAAATTAATACTTTGAATTAACTTCTAACGAAACAAAAACAGATAAACAATGCTTTGATTTTATGGGTCCAGTGACCCCAAATAGGCTGCAAGTGCAACTATATCTTCATCAGTTAAGTTTGCTACAGCTAAAGTCATCAATGAGGCTAGAGTTCCTGAGCGTTCGCCACTTCTAAAATCATTTAATTGCCGCACCGTATACAGTGGTGAGATGCCAGCTAGTCTTGGCACATCACCAAGTCCATTTAAATCCTGGCCATGACAGGTAGAACAAACAAAAGTTGTTCCATTTGCGCCAGTGGTAGCGAGGTCTTCACCGCGGGCCAGGCTGCCTGAGGGAGCATAGACTGTAAAACCAGAGTAGGGATGTCGGGCTGTTGCGAGCTCACGGTCTTGGGGGACCTCAATAATACGGCCATTAATTGGTTCCGTCCCACCATCAGGATGTATATGACGCATCCTTCCATCACCAATATAGGTTTTAGGTACGATATCTCCTTCAATAACTTCATCAATCCAGTCGATAACTTCTACACCCGCATACCATTCTGCGGCTTCTTGAATCTGCTCATCGGTAGGATCAAATCGGTTCATCCAGCTACGATCTCGACGCATAGCATTTGAACCTGATGGAGAACGCGTTGCACCGCTTCGAAAATCAGCCATCTGCCTAGTGATATATCCAACCGTTAATCCCGCTAGATGAGCTGATTCTGGGTGACCTGCACCCGTAAAGCCGTGGCATGCAGCACATGCCCTGACATTCTCTCCCGCGCCTCGTGCCACTACTTCAGGTACTGGGGCATGATGACTATTAGGAAACCAATCGGGTGGATTCCAGTGATCATCAATTTCATCCTGAGAACGTTGTAAGTCGCTGCCGGGTACCATTCTCGGTGCATGCAGGTCGATATCAAGATCACGCTGAGGTAGCAAAGATTCGTCCATAACCTGATAGGCCCACTCTAAATCCGCTCGAGCGGCAAACGTGGTTACAAGCGTTAGCAGTACTATCAACAATCTCACGATTATGTCTCCTAGGCGTTTAAAAGAACGCTATTAGTCAAGTTTTGTATAAGATACCGTATTCTACACATCAGTCTACTGCCAATATGTCAAAGTTCGCTATAACTTAAATAATATTTAAAGTCTGTGGTTAGGTAAATCACCTTAATCAAAACGTATTATGTTGTTCTCAGTCTATAAATCACCATAAATTTATAATGAAAAATCGAACTAAATGGAGCCTAGCAATTCGTCTTTTTCTGCGCGATTGGAAAGGTGGCGAGACTGGCGTTCTTTTAGGTGCATTAATTGTCTCAGTGGCAGCAATGAGTGCGGTTGGGTTATTTACTGATCGCGTGATGCAGGCTGTGACACAGCAAGCAGGAGAGATGCTAGCTGCTGACTTAAGACTTGAGTCAAGCTACCCATTGCCTGAGCAATATGAAGATCAAGCTAGTGCACTCAGCTTAAGTACTGCTGAAGTCATTCAATTTAGAAGTGTTGTATTAGCAGGAAATTTGAGTTCTCTTACCGAGATTCGTGGTGTTTCAGCTGGTTATCCATTAAGAGGGGAGGTTCGTATCGCGGATCAACTAGCT
>JAQWRR010000044.1 GCA_029243585.1 Gammaproteobacteria bacterium | reverse complement strand
GTCCCCTTTCAGGCATAACAAAATTTGGATAATTAAACTCAGAAAATTTTGGTAACTTAACTGTCTGTAGAGAATCCGCATTTTCAGCTGTCATTTTCATTGCCACCCAGCAACCGCTGAAACGAGAAAGCGCATAACCCAACAAACCCAACTCTATAATATCCTGCACACCCGTTGGATTTAGAACGGGGATTGACGCGTCAATAAAACTATATTCGCTTTGTCCAGGCAGGGTTGACGACTTACAGAAGTGATCGTCGCCAGCTACCGCTAGTACACCACCATTTGGGGATGTTCCCGCACAGTTTGCATGTTTAAAAGCATCCCCAGAACGATCAACTCCCGGGGTTTTTCCATACCAGAGACCAAACACTCCGTCATAACGAGCACCAGGCGATAAATTAAGCTGCTGCGAACCCCAGATAGCTGTTGCGGCTATTTCTTCATTGACGGCTGGTTGAAAGTGGATTGGCACATGTTCAAGAAAGCTGCTTGCACGCCACAATTCTTGGTCTAGACCTCCAAGAGGCGAACCACGATAACCCGAAACAAAACCGGCTGTTTTTAGGCCAGCTTTCTGATCCGCTTGTGCCTGTAATAAGAGAAGCCTAACAAGAGCTTGTACTCCATTGAGGTAGATAGTGTCTGAATCGAGATTATAACGATCGTCCACGTCCACCAGGTCGCGAAGCTTACCCTCTTGTATCACGGAAAAATTCACTGCCAGATTAGCCCTTTACATCTTAACCCATATGATCTTCTAACCATCATGGATCAGGATAGTCGCCAAGGATTTCTAAGTATTTTTTGTGATCTATGTTAGCACCGCTCAGAATAATTGCGACACAACTAAAATCCTTTGCGCTACCATCAAGCACCGCTGCCAAAGCAACAGCACCAGAGGGCTCTAACACCAGCTTTAAGTGCCTAGCAGCAAATGCTACAGCATGTGCTGCCTGGCCATCAGTAACTGTTATACCGCTAGTCAGAGTCTTTTGATTTATTGCGAATGTTAACGCTCCAGGTGTGGGAGCCATGAGAGCATCGCAAATAGTTACAGGATGGCCATCTATCAACTGTCGCTCTTTAACCTCAAGTGACCGTTTAGTGTCATCATAAACTTCTGGCTCTACAGAAAAGAGCCTACATTTTTCAAAAATAGATCGAACACTCAAAGAACAACCAGCAATTAGCCCGCCTCCTCCACATGGGCAATATAGAGCATCTAAGTGCAATCCTTCAGAATGTGCATAGCGTGCGGTTTCTAGTCCAACAGTTCCTTGGCCAGCAATAATGTCGTGATGATCAAAAGCAGGGATAATCGTAGCACCGGTCTCTTGGGAGACTTTAGCCGCTATGTACTCTCGGTCTTCATTGTAACGATCATAAAGTATGACCTTTGCTCCAAGTGCACGCGTATTTAACTGTTTTATTTCTGGTGCGTCTTTCGGCATAACTACTACAGCGCTCACACCCAGCCAACTTGCGGCCATTGCAACACCCTGTGCATGGTTTCCTGATGAAGACGCAACAATACCTAAGCTACGTTCTTTATGGCTGAGCTGGAGCAACCTATTAAGCGCCCCACGAATTTTAAAACTACCTGTATGTTGCAATGATTCAGCTTTAATCAATACACGGGAATTAGCCCGAGCATTCAATACCTCTGATTGAAGCACCGGGGTAGGAATTAGCCATTCCCTTAGACGGTCATAAGCCTCATCTATATTGTGTGATCTTGGCAATATGTTGGTCATCATCATCGCTTGATAGTCAAACTTATCAACACTATAGTAGCTGACGATGGCACCCTTATGGGGTTTAAAAGGGAACACGGTGCGACAATTGGTTGTCAAGGCCGTGGCTGTATCCGCAACTGTGAACGGCTAGTTTGTCTTCATTATTACCACTGGGCCAAGGCTTGGGAAGGTCTGAAGATTAACGGCGAACCGTGAGCCAGGAGACCTGCTGTCGAGTCGTCCATCCGGGAGGCGGATTACCTCAGCGGAGCGGCCTTTGCGCAGCGGCGACACCGGTAATCTTTATTACTGACATACGCATTTTATGTTTCCCGTATGAACAGTAATAACTGTTACCACGTGTTTAAACGTGCAAATAAGGTATAGCAATGCCAGTCAACGAGAAACGTCTATCTACCTTTAGTAGAGTGATCTCAGCATGGTGCTCAGGGCTATTCTTCTTAGGATGTGCTACGAACATATTTGCATCCGAAGGGCCACAGCGAATAGTTTCCATAAACGTTTGTACTGATCAGCTAGTTGCACTTTTAGCTGAAAAAGATCGGATCGTTTCACTATCACACCTGTCTAATGACCCTTACTCTTCTTGGCTCGGTACGTTTGTAGATGGACTAATACTCAATCATGGAACAGCAGAGGAGGTTATTGCTCTTAGTCCAGACTTAGTTGTGACCACATCCTTCGGCTTTCGCCCAACGATATCCATTCTTAAGAAACTTGGATACCCAATTTTAGAACTACCTATTGCAAAAAATCTTAATGATGTTTCAACAAGTCTTATGTTATTGGCTAGCACTATTGGCGAAAACGAGAAAACACAAGCGGTAATCGAACGATTTAATAACGAAGTCTCATCTCAAACCGTCTCCTCAAACTCCCAATTACCACTTTTTGTTAGCTATGAAGCTAACGGTTGGACGATGGGAGAAAACTCACTGGCTAACAATGTGGCCCAAATGGCTGGGTTCGAAACTATAGGTAGTCGGCTTGACTTTTCAGGAGGACTCAAAATTGACCTGGAGAAGCTACTAACTATAAAACCAGACCTAATAGAGCTTGGTTATCAATGGAGCGAAGCTCCTGCCTTAGTTTCACAAAATCTGTGGCACCCAGCCCTACAAAAATTACTGAAACGATCAACGCTTATTAATATTCCTGATTCATTGTGGCTTTGTGGCTCTCCTAAAACACTCGATGCACTTCACATTCTGCAGCAAGCTAGAGAAGCGCTTTAAGCAAAATAAACTAGTAATACGAATGAATAATATAAAAAATTATTTCTTTCTTTTATCAGCACTCAGCCTACTGGCAGTCCTGCTATTCATTGCATCATTGATGATTGGAAGCGCAGGAACCGGGTTCTCTGGAATGCGTGTAATGTTTGATCAGGTAGGCCCTGAAATCTTTTCAGTAATTATGAAAGAAATCAGATTGCCGCGAGCAATTTTAGGGTTCACTGTTGGAGCATCTTTAGGACTAGCGGGAGCTACATTACAAGGTTATCTGCGTAATCCTCTCGCGGAGCCAGGTGTTATTGGCGTATCCACGGCTGCGGCTTTGGGTGCGGTTATTGCAATCTACACTGGGCTTTCGGTTGTGATGCCGCTGGCGCTTCCGCTAATGGCTATTGGAGGGTCGTTAATTGTCATATTCCTACTTCAAACAATAGCGGGGGCTGGTAATGTAGCAACGTTAATTCTAGCGGGGGTAGCAATCTCAAGCCTGTGTGGTGCGTTAACCTCTCTCGCTCTTAATCTGTCCGAAAACCCATTTGCTTCATTGGAAATAGTTTTTTGGCTATTAGGGTCAATCACAGATCGAAGTATGTCTCATGTCTGGCTTTCAACTCCCTTCATAGTTATAGGTTGGTTACTTTTAGCCGCTAGCTCACGTTCACTAGACGTATTAAGCCTTGGAGAGGAAACCGCTGTAAGTCTTGGCGTCAACCTGTCACGAATTCGCATACTTGTTATATCAGGCACGGCACTATGCATAGGGGCATGTACAGCAATAGCTGGTGTAATCGGATTTGTTGGGCTCATAGTTCCACACTTGATGCGCCCATTGGTAGGACACCTACCGAGTCGACTTTTACCGGCTAGTGCATTGGCAGGAGGTTCTCTTCTGCTCTGTGCCGACATCATGGTCAGACTGATAAATTTTGGTACAGAGTTAAAGCTTGGCGTTGTCACTGCATTGATAGGCGGCCCATTTTTTTTGATCCTCATTCTCAGACTCAGAGTGAGTCATAAGACATGAAGCTTGAAGCTCTCAACATTACCGTTGAATTTCAAAATCGCAAAGTCGTCAATGATCTATCTCTATCACTTGGAAAAGGTGAATTAGTGGGCCTCATAGGGCCCAATGGAGCAGGAAAAACAACACTACTAAAGGCTATTATTGGCGCACAAAAATATGTGCATGGAGAATTAACGCTTGATGGCATTCCTCTGCAAGATTTGTCACAAGTAGAACGCGCTAAAACTCTTTCTTATCTTCCTCAATCTCAATCAATTGAGTGGCAACTGCAGGCGCGTGACGTAGTTATGCTAGGCAGATTTCCATATCAACGAGCGTTTTCTCCTCCATCCCCAAACTGCGAGTACGCAGTAGATCAAGCCTTAGCTACAGTCAATGCAACTACATATGCTTTCCGTGGCCTTCACACCCTTTCCGGTGGAGAACGCGCTTTAGTGCTACTTGCACGCACACTTGCTGTTGGAGCTCCACTAATACTAGTGGATGAGCCGATTGCCGAACTTGATCTTTACCATCAAATTAATGTGATGCAAATATTAAAAGATAAAGCTACTGAAGGGGTGGGAGTACTTGCTGTATTACATGATCTCACTATGGCAGCGCAGTTTATGGATAGGTTGATACTAATAAACGATGGCTCAGTTTTTGCTGAAGGTAGCCCTAAAGAGGTTCTCACCAAAAAAAACCTCGAAGAAGTCTACAAAATTTCTCCACGTCAAAAAGACTTGACCAATAACTCAATAATTTATCCCTGGCAAAAAGCAAACAAGGACGTATAAGTGCAGTTAACTACAAGAAGATATTTCTATCAAAGGTGGCATTTCGAGGTATTACTGCTTCTAGCACTAGCAGTGTCCGTTAGAACAGAGGCTCAATCTGACGAACCAAAACAGAATATAAATATTGAAGAGGTAGTGACTATTTCAAGTAGAGTTGAGGTTCCTTTAGAACGAATCGGCGCAGCCGTATCTGTAATCAGTGCAGAGGATATTCAGCTCCGTGGATACCACTCAGTAATCGATATTTTGAGAACACAACCAGGTATAGGTGCCAGCAACAATGGGGGTTTAGGAAAACCGACAGCTATACGAATACGTGGAGAGGAAGGGTATAGGACTCTGGTAATGATAGATGGTGTTGAATTAGCTGATCCAAGCCGTCCTCAAGTTGGACCAGCATTCGAACACCTACTGACTACAAACGATATCGAACGTATAGAGATACTTCGAGGTGCCCAAGGGTTCATGTATGGTGCTGATGCAGGTGGCGTCATAAATATTCTAACCAAAACGGGTGCAGGACCATTAGGTGGTGGAATCAACGTTGGCTTTGGCGACTTTGATACAACAAAAATAAACGGGACTCTTTCCGGAGGAACGGAAAGGGCTAATTTTTTTATCTCAGCATCTGATTTCTCCTCTGATGGCTATAACTCTAGAACTTCTGACACTGAGCTGATGGATAAAGATGGTTATGAGAATAAAACCTTGCATACAAAGCTTGGGTGGAATCTTACTAATCAGTTAACCCTACAACTCATTGCACGAAATACCGAAACCGAAAATGAATTTGACGGTTGTGGGTTTCCCACAAACCACGCCTGCTCGGAATCAAACAAACAGAGCGTATTTAAACTTTCCAGCACATATGAATCTGATAAATTCAAACATTATCTAGCTCTGTCCACGACCGAAGTGGATAGGAGCGACTGGAACTCAGGAATAAGTTCCTTTGCTATGGAAGGTTTGATACGACGTTTTGAATATACAGGGACCTTTAAACCAAGCGAATATTCAACTCTAATCTATGGCCTAGACACAGATAAAGCGCAAGTTATCAACAATAGCAATCAGGTATTAGAACGGAATGAAAAAGGCGCCTATTTTGAATATCAACAGGACATCAGTGGTAGTTTTTTTATAACTGCTGGAGGTCGACGTGATAACAATGATGATTATGGCAAGCATACAAGTGTTCGTATTTCATCGGCCTACCTAAAAAACTTAAGCGATGGCGGAAGGCTTAAGTATCGCATTAGCTATGGCACGGGTTTTCGAGCACCCAGTCTTTATGAAATATCCTATAACAGCGGTCCTTATGCTTTTCCACCAGCTACGAATGCCCCCTTAACGGAGGAATCAAGTGATGGAATCGACTTTGGGGTTGAATATACTGGTATAAGTGGGTTGTTTTTAGGTATCACCTACTTTGATCAGAATATCGAAGATGAATTATTTTTCGACCTTTCTGGATATTCAGGGTATTTGCAATCAGCAGGCAAAAATAGATCCTCAGGAATTGAACTTGTTGCTGAATATCCGGTAACTAGTCAATGGGTTCTCTTTGGTAATACCACATTTAATAAAACGGAAGATCAGAATGGTCTACAGAGAATTCTCAGACCAAAACAACTTGCTAATCTTGGACTTCAATTCTCTTCTTTAAACGACAAAGTTAGTCTACTTTTGAATTATCGATCTTCCGCACATGCCATCGATGAGTTATATGGTATTGGTCGTGTTACCCTCGACGATTACTGGGTATTGGATGTCAGCACGTCTATACGCTTGAGCCAGAAAATGGAAGTATATGGCC
>JAQWRR010000112.1 GCA_029243585.1 Gammaproteobacteria bacterium | reverse complement strand
GCTTCTTTATTTAATGGGATACAGCAACCCAGTTCAGGGGTCGTACTGGTCGATGGAATTCCAACCACGAAATATGATTTTGCTCTACTTGCAAAACGGGTTTCATATATTTTCCAGGTGCCGGAGAAACAGTTTGTATGTAATACCGTCTACGATGAAATTGCTCATGGTTTGCGAGCCTTAGGGTTGACGAAAACCGAGGTGGACAAAAAAACAATAGAATATTTAGAGATGGTGCGCCTTTTAGATAGAAAAGATGCAAGCCCTTATGTATTAAGTCATGGACAAAAAAGACGCTTGTCTGTAGCAGCTATGGTGGTAGGACAGCCCGAAGTAGTGGTTCTGGATGAGCCTACTTTTGGCCAGGACTTTCATCAGGCAAGAAATTTAATGCAGCTTTTGCGTCAGTTAGCCGATGGTGGGACAGCTGTTATATTTATTACCCATGATATGCGGCTGGTGGCAGAATATGCAGACCGTTCAGCAGTATTGTGCAATGGAAAAATAATTTTTGATGGACAGCCATCCAGTCTGTTTTCTGATCAAAAAGTACTGGAACAAGCTCGATTAAAGCCCCCTCCTGTATATGAGTTTTCGGCTCGCTTATTTGAAGAGCCAGTGCTCAGCACTGCACCTCTGGTTCAAATGATCAAGGAGAAAATTAATGGCAAGAGCTAACCTTTCATTTGAAAGAGGGGATTCTCTTTTTCATCAGATGACTCCATTTTCGAAACTACTGTTTATATTAAGCATTTCTTTTGTGGCCATTTTTAATACTAATATTTATGTGGGTGTTGGCTTGTTTCTTCTGTGTTTTTTTGTCGCCTCATTTTGTACTGGTGTACCACTAAAAAAATACTGGGTTCTGGGAAGAATAATCCTGCCTTTTATTCTAATATTGGCCGTTGTTTTCCCATTTTTTTATGGTGGCCAAGCGACAACCGGATCAGATATTGTCGCGATAACAACTCCATTCAAGGATTTAACATGGGCGGCACTGGGTTTTGGAGCGCTTCTTGCATTACGATTTATGTCCCTTGCTTTGGTAGGGTTATCTTTTGCTTTCACAACTCATCCAACCGATATGGTGCAGAATCTTTCCGGGCGTGGTTGGGACTACCGTTTGGTTCATGCGCCAGTACTTGGCTTGGTGCTTTTTCCTGCATTTTTAGAATTAGGGCGAGAAATTTCAATAACACAGCGAATTAGGGATCTTGGCCAGGATACAAATTGGTTAAAAAGAAAATTAATACGCGTCAAACATCTGACTTTTGCAATGTTAGTTATGGGTTTGCGAAATGGGCAGACTCAGGCAATGGCGCTGGACATCCGCGGATATGGTGCACATAAAACCCGAACTTTTATGCGTGAAGTTCCAAAACATCGAGCTGGCGAGATTTTTGCATGGTTGTTTTTTTTGCTTTCAGTAATTTATCTTGTGTATGAGTTTAATCCTGAAACCATGCAATGGAATATAGGGCCCTGACTCAATATCAGAAAGTATTTTTTAATTAATCTGTGGGGCTTGGTTAATGTCATCAAGCTGTTCTTTCCATCTTATTGATTCAAACCAATAGTCGCGAACAGTATTTAACCAGGTATCTGATTGGTGCGCGATAATCCACGCATTAAGAAAAACAATAAAATCAGGATCTCCTTTGTTTACAGCAAAAGCGATGCTGGTTTGTACTAATGGATCGATAATCGGGGCACCCACTTGAGTGGGGTTTTCGAGTGACAATAAGGTTGGTATCGGCTCCTCTTCCAGATAGGCGTCAACTGCTCCATCAATGAGTGCGTTACTTGCTAAGTCAGGGTTCTCATATAATTGGTGTTGGCTTCTGGGAAAAATGTGGGTAATTAGCTCCTCAGTGCTGTGACCACTTACAGCTGCAATTGTGTAGTCTGGGTGGTTAAGGTCCTCTAAAGTTTCTGCAAGAGTGGTGCTAAGTAGGTTTGTAGCAAGAGTTATTTCATCTGTCATATATGGTTGACTAAAATTAACGTGAAGTGCTCTTGAAGGAGAAATAGCAAGCCTCGCTATGATCAGGTCAATGTCTCCAGATTCAAGCGCTGGAATCAGACGTTCCGATTCATAAACGCGAAATTCCACATTAACCTTCATATCCTCAGCAAGTTTATTAGCAATATCGATTTCAAAGCCCATAAGTTCACCAGAGCGCTTTTGCATTGCCCAGGGCATATGCAAAGCTACGCCAACCCGTAAAGTTCCATAATTAAGGGTTTGTTGCAGTGTTCTTCCCGAGATTGATGAACAAATGAGGCTAAGAAGGAGCCCTATGAAAAGAGAGTTTTGTTTTAGCATTTGCTACCTTTGTTCTAACTTAGATGTACAAGTTTTTCCGAGTCAGTTTGACTGCGAGAGAGTGTAAAAAGTTCTTCTGTGTAATCCGAATTTCTTTATCCTTTAATACTAAGCAGGGTGATATCATCTATAGGTAGTCTGAACCGTAGCTGATGAATGACATAACGTCGACTTAAAACTAATGATAGTGACTTCTCAACCAATCCAATCAAATCACTTAATTCGAAATCCATCAAATAAAATGATGACTCGTTTGAGATCGTTGGCAGGAAAAGCTATTGCAGATTACGCCATGATCCAAGATGGAGACCGTATTATGGTCTGCATATCAGGCGGCAAAGACTCCTTCACTTTAATGGATGTCTTGCTTGAGCTAAAGAAGCGAGCACCTATTAGTTTTGAAGTTATTGCCGTTAATTTAGATCAGAAACAGCCAGGTTTTCCGGCAGACGTTCTACCGAGCTACTTCGAGTCCAGAAATATTGATTTCCGAGTTATTGAAGAAGATACCTATTCTGTTGTGAAACGTGTCGTTAAAAAAGGCAAAACCATGTGTGGTTTGTGTTCACGATTACGGCGTGCAGTACTTTACCGGGCTGCAGATGAACTAGGGGTAACAAAAATTGCATTAGGCCATCATCAGGACGATATGGTTGAAACACTTTTTCTAAATATGTTCTTTGGAGCCCGTCTTAAAGCTATGCCGCCCAAGCTTTTGAGTGACGACGGAGAGCATGTAGTGATTCGGCCGCTGGCTTACTGCCGAGAGTCGCATATTTCAGAATATGCCCAGAATCGCCAGTTTCCTATTATTCCCTGCAATCTATGCGGATCCCAGGAAAACCTCCAAAGAAAAAAAATTAAAGCTATGTTGAGCGGTTGGGAAAAAGAAGACCCTGGTCGTACAGAACGTTTATTCAAGAGCCTCCAAAATATTAGCCTTTCTCATTTGGCAGATTATGAGCTATTTGATTTTAAATCATTAGCTTCTAAGACGGCAGAGTCTCCTTAGAGGTACTTTTCTGGCTAATCTGCTTTCTCGTCAATAATAGTATTGCTGAGCAACCCTACGCCTTTTATATCAATTTCAACAGTGTCTCCCGGTTTCATCCAGATTGGCGGTTTTCGTACTCGGCCTACGCCACCGGGTGTTCCAGTTACTATGACATCGCCAGGTTCTAGAGGGGTCCAGGAAGAACAGTATTCAATGAGTTCAGGGATATTAAAACAAAGATCACTTACAGGAGAATCCTGAAGAACCTGTCCATTCAGTCTTGTTTGCAGGTGAAACGCATTTGGATCAGGTTGCTCATCGCTTGTAATCATATGTGGGCCAAAACTACCGCTTTTGTAAAAGTTTTTTCCTGCTGTGAACTGAATTGTGTGCCTTTGAAAGTCGCGAATGCTGCCCTCATTAAAACAACTGTAGCCAGCTACATAGTCCATTGCTTCAGCTTGTGGAACATGCCTTGCTCGTTTTCCAATAATGACAGCCAGCTCTCCTTCATAATCAAAATCTGTTGATACCTTGGGCCGAATCAGTGGAGCATTATGTCCAACAATGGAATCTGAGAAACGAGTAAATAAAACCGGGTATTTAGGTATGTCTCGGCCAGTTTCTTTTATATGACCAAGATAATTAATCCCTACGCATAGGATTTTAGAAGCATTTGGGATAACGGGCAGGTAGTTAATATCTGCTTCAGAAAAGTCCGCATTAACGCAATGTAAATCATGAAGCTTTCCCAGAGCCCCAGCGATTAAAATACTGCGGAGATCAGAAAACTGTCCTGAAAGTCTAGCGCCGGCATCTATAACGCCACTTTCGTTTAGCAATCCAAAGCTTGGTTTGCCCTTGTGTTCAAAGCTGATGGCACGCATTTAACTTCCTTAAGATAGATTAATTAAGTAGACAAAGTATGTGAACGAGATTCCTCAGAAAGGGCACGAATTGCCTCGGCTAGCGATACAACTTTTTGGCCTTTCTGTCCCAGTCGGCGAATGGAGACAGTCCCTTCCTCTACCTCACGTTTGCCTAATGCAATTAAAACAGGGGTTTTCATTAGGCTATGCTCACGAACCTTGTAGTTAATTTTTTCATTTCTGAGATCCATTTCAGTGCGTAAGCCAGCATTCTCCATCTGCTGGGCTACTTCTTCAGCATATTCGTCAGCATCTGAAGTAATTGTAGCTATAACAACTTGTTTGGGAGCCAACCAAAAAGGCAGATTTCCTGCGTAGTGTTCAAGCATGATGCCGATGAAACGTTCTAGAGAACCAAATATTGCTCTATGTAGGAGAACAGGAGTATGGCGGTTTCCATCTTCTCCAATATAGGTAGCTCCTAATCTACCGGGTAGATTTAAATCAACCTGAAGTGTTCCACACTGCCAGTCACGGCCAATAGCATCGCGTAATACAAACTCAATTTTTGGTCCATAGAATGCGCCTTCGCCAGGGTTATAGGTATAGTCAATCCCTAAACTTTCCATTGCCCGTTTTAATGCATCTTCCGCTCTGTCCCAAACGTCATCTGCTCCAACTCTTCGTTCTGGGCGATCAGCAAACTTAATGATGATGTCCTCAAAGCCCATATCACGGTAAATATTCAAGAGAAGACTGCACACGGCTCCTGTCTCAGCGGTAATTTGGTCTTCCGTACAAAAAATATGGGCATCATCCTGCGTAAAGGCCCTGACTCGCATGAGTCCATGTAGTGCCCCAGAAGGCTCATATCTATGTACCTTGCCAAACTCAGCTATGCGTAATGGCAACTCTCGATAACTTCTAAGCCCCTTCTTGAAAATTTGCACATGTCCTGGGCAGTTCATAGGTTTGATTGCCCAAACTCGCTCATCTTCAGTGCGACTGGTGAACATGTTTTCACCGAAAGTTTCCCAGTGTCCTGAGGCTTCCCAGAGGTTTCTGTCCATTAGTTCCGGAGTATTAACCTCCCGGTATCCACCCAGTTCTTGTTGTTGTCGCATATATTCAATAAGCGTTTGATAGAGAGACCAGCCTTTTGGATGCCAAAATACGGCACCTACCGCTTCGTCCTGGAAGTGAAACAAATCCATTTGTTGCCCTAGGCGACGATGATCTCGACGTTCCGCTTCCTCAAGTTTTTGTAGATAAAGCTTTAGATCTTTATCGTTTATCCAGGCTGTGCCATAGATTCTTGTGAGCATCTTGTTTTTAGAGTCACCCTTCCAATAGGCGCCAGCAATTTTTGTCAACTTGAAGGGGCCAATATGTTTCAAGCTTGGTAGGTGAGGACCCCTACAAAGGTCAACAAATTTAGAATCGCTCTGATAATAAAGCTGAAAATTGTCTTCCTGATCAGAATCATTAATTATTGATTCTTTGTATGTTTCCCCTGTGGCTTTAAAAATTTTAATAGCGTTGGGTTTAGAGGCTAAGGTTTTTGTAATGCTTGAATTATTGGAAATGATTTTTTTCATTTCCTTTTCTATAGGCTCTAGGTCATCTGTTGATATTGGATTTTGAAACTCAAAATCATAATAAAACCCATCTTCAATAGTAGGTCCAATAGCTAATTTGGAATCTGGATAAATGTTCTTGACGGCTCTTGCCAGGACTTGCGCTGTTAGCGTATGCCGCATGATTTCAAGTCCCTCATTAGAATCTATAGTGATAATGGAAACATTGGAATCTTCATCGATGGCATCGCACAAATCTTTTTGACTACCATTAACACTTATAGCGATAGCTGCCTTAGCCAGACCGGATCCAATGGATTGTGCAATATCCAGACCAGTCACGGCTCCAGAAAATTCTTTTTGTGATCCATCGGGCAATGTAATTACTGGCATGACTATTTTGTATTGCGAGTGTAGGCTCGTATTGTACGACAAGTGCCTATGTTCGTTCTTTGCGAGATGATCGCAAGAATAGGGCCATAGAATTTGAGGATCCTAGAATGATACCAATAGAAATACATATGTTTCCTTGTCTAAATGACAATTATGGGTTTTTAGTCCATGACCAAGAAAGCGGTTTTACAGCCGCTGTGGATACCCCAGAGGCAGAGACCATACTGGCAGAGCTTTCCAAAAAAAACTGGAATCTTACGCATATTTTTAATACTCATCACCACGCTGATCATGCAGGTGGAAATATTGCTATTAAGGAGGCGACTGAGTGCCAGATCATAGGTCCCCGCGCCGATGCGTCAAGGATTCCTGGAATTGATAAATTAGTTGGGGATCGCGATGAGTTTTTTTTAGGCGCTCACCCAGTGCGCATATTTGACACTCCAGGACATACGCGGGGACACATTATTTATTACTTGCCAGAGGACGGGGTAGCTTTTGTTGGGGATACGTTGTTTGCTATGGGATGTGGCCGCTTGTTTGAAGGTACGCCCGCACAGATGTGGAATTCTTTGCAGAAATTAACACAGTTACCAGATGACACAGAAATATATTGTGCCCATGAGTATACGCAGGCTAACGCACGTTTTGCGCTTAGCGTAGAGCCCGGCAATCAGGCTTTAATCGATAGAGCTAGGGAGGTAGACTCGCTTCGAGCACGCAATGAACCTACAGTGCCCACAACTTTAGGGCTAGAGAAAGCAACTAATCCATTTCTGAGGCCGATGAGTTTAGAAATAAGCACAAATGTTGGTTTGGGTGGCAGTGGTACAGAAGAAGTTGATCTGGTGGAGGTGTTTGCGCGTACCCGCGCATTGAAAGACAATTTTTAGGGGTAGGCAGGATAATGGATGTTCATATTGAGTTTGAACTGTTTTTTAGAAGGCTTCACATTTAGTTCAAAATCATAGCATTACAAGTTGACACTGTTCTGGCTAGATTAGACAATAGTCGGCTTGTGTCCGCGGAGGGGTACCCAAGCGGTCAACGGGGGCAGACTGTAAATCTGCTGGCTATGCCTTCGTAGGTTCGAATCCTACCCCCTCCACCAGTATAGGGGGAGGTAGAGAGCGAAGAGGCGGGTGTAGTTCAAGGGTAGAACCTCAGCCTTCCAAGCTGATGATGGCGGTTCGAGTCCGCTCACCCGCTCCATTGGGCACTAGGTGGGCCGCTTGGTCTGGGCAGGGGATTCTGTGAGGAACGATTTCCTGCCCACATAGCTCAGTGGTAGAGCACTTCCTTGGTAAGGAAGAGGTCACCGGTTCAAGTCCGGTTGTGGGCTCCAGGTTATACGGGATCACCGGTATAAGTTGAAACATTTATGTAGGGTTAGGTAGGCGTTTGTTTAGTCATGCACCGTAGCGTTCTGTCAGTAGTGATTCTGAGTAGAGCACGGTGAGATTCAGGAGTGTCCCGAATGTCCAAAGAAAAATTTGAACGAAATAAGCCACATGTAAATGTGGGAACTATAGGCCATGTAGACCATGGTAAAACTACGTTAACGGCAGCGTTGACTAAGGTTATGGCGATTAAGCATGGTGGTGACACGATTGCTTTTG
>JAQWRR010000067.1 GCA_029243585.1 Gammaproteobacteria bacterium | reverse complement strand
GTGACATTGTAGTGCCATGAACTGCATTTCTAAGATTGACCGGTAGCTGGTAGCTATCAATGATTTCTTTTGGCTCAGTTATAACTAGTTGGGAACAACGGGCAAATGAAGGCAATTTAGAAAGCCACTATGATTCTCGTATTGTGGCAACTTTTAATCCTGGAACCCCAAAATTCAAACCACAAAAAAATTATACGTATTTTTATGAAAATATTGGAACAAATAGTAAGCCCGCAGTTTTACATGAAGGTTATGTAGCACCGGAATCAAACCAAGTCGTGGTTGGTGATGCAATCACAAAAGAAATCATTGCTAGCTACCAGCTACCAGTCAATCTTAGAAATGCAGTTCATGGCACTACAATGTCACCGGATGGCAAGTTCGTTTACATAGTGGGGCCAAGAGAACCAGGATCTGATGGAAACCCAGATCCTGGCGGATCACAAACCATGCTGAAAGTAGATGCCTTAACTCTGCAACCGGTAAAACAGGTAACTATTGGAGGACGACTACATCATGGACAGATTTTCCAGGAAAAATACCTATTATTAGATGTCTTTGCTCGAGATCCTGATGGGCTAGGTCTAATGCTTTACGATCCGGAAACAGACCATGTAATAAGTGGAATTAAGGATATAGACCTAGGCGGAATGGTCTACACGGCATGGACAGATAAAACCCATATCTACGCATTAATGGAACCAGCAGGCTATGGCCCAGGTCGTGCCACAGGCGGAAGAGGTGCGGGTAATTTACGTCGAGGTGCACTGGTCGCTATGAGACCATTTTGGGTAGCAAAAATTGATCCTGGTAATTGGGAGGTCATAAAAGAATACCCACTACCAGGTTATCGAGGAACGTGGGCCGTTATTGACTCTGGCAATGAATTTATTTACATCGCTATGTCAGGGTCCTCTGGACTCACAAAGTTAAATATTCAAACAGGAGAAATCGTTTGGACAAGAGGAACCGGAGGTGGACCGTTTGGAATAACCCTTTCAGCTGATGAGTCAGAGATCTGGGTTGCCTCTAAGGGTGAAAATATGGGTGAATTCGGAAGAACAATTTCAGTTCTTGACACGGAAACTGGTGAATTTCTGGCTACATTATTTGCAGCTTATGAGATGGATCACGTATTACTCTCACCAAATGGCAAAGAAATGTGGGCAACAAGTAATGGCGAAGGTCGAATACTTGTTTATGATTCAGAAACTAGAGAGCTCACTAAAGTTATAGATATGCCCCAAAATGGGGATGCTCATGGCCTAGTCTGGGTACATTACAACGAGGGAGGTGTGCCACAAGTAGTCCGAGATCAGGGAGGTTTTCATGGCAATATTAATCCAGCACAGAACAAGCCACTTGAGTATTAAATATAGCTAAAAAATACTTTCTCTTAGCGACAACTAAAAAATAAAACTAAAAATACAACCGGATTGTATTGCAAATTTAGCCTACAAACTCATCGCACAGGTACCACTAACAGCCTGTTAAACCACCTGCGTGCAAAGCCTTTAGCGTTCTAACAATCTCATTAACATTTTTTCCAGAAAGACAAAGATTTCCTACAAACCAAAAAGCGCATCGAAATTCTTCATAAAGGCGAACGCTACATACTGAGGGCAACTAAAGCAGGAAGGTTAATGCTGAACAAATAATCCACTAATTAAATCTTGCGCTATACCCTACTATGGTTCTGTTAGATTTAACTGATAAGTCTCCTGAAGGAGGAGAACACAAATCACAGTGATAGCACATGCAACTGCTATATAAACAGATATAGCAAATGTTCCACCAAACGCAGCAAATAAAGCTGTAGCAATAAGCGGTGCAAAACCACCACCTACTACTGCACCTAGCTGATACCCAAGAGAAGCTCCTGAATATCGCACCTTTGTAGTAAATAGCTCTGCTAAAAATGCAGCCTGCGGACCATACATCATAGAAAGAAAAAACATACCTATCGTGATTCCCACTGTAATCCACAAGAATGATCCTGTATCAATCATAGGAAAAAGAATAAATCCCCAAATACTGAGCAACACAGCACCCGTTATATAAATGCCTCGCCGCCCTCTCAAATCGGAAAAGTGTGCTGATAACAAAAGAGCAGGTGGCATGAGGGCATTTGAAATAAGCACCGCTGCTAACATAGTACTTCGAGGTAACCCAAGGCCCGCTGAGTTTGTCCCATATGCAACTACGAACGCAATTAAAATATAGAAAGTAACCTGAACCGCTAAAAATGCACCTGCTGCTAGCAAAATTGTCTTGGGGTAAAGTCTGATAGCCTCGAGTACGGGTGATGATTGACGTTGGGAGGTCATAGCCGCCTCAGACACCTCCTTACTTTCACCTTGGCTTTCTGCACGCTCTTGAACAGCCAATACATCCTGGCGCTCTTTTATTACCTGTAATTTACGAAATGCTGGGCTATCCTCAATACGAAGTTGAATGTATAGAGCCAAGAAAATAAGGAATATGCTCAGCAAAAAGGGCACCCTCCATCCCCATGTCATAAATGATTCTGGAGACACACTAGCGTTGATTAGCAAAAAGGCAAGGTTCGCAATCACCACTCCCACAGGAACGCCTATTTGTGCAAAGCTACCGTAAAAACCCCTTCTATGCTTAGGTGCAGTTTCAGTGATTAATAAAACAGCACCACCCCACTGGCCACCGATTGCCAATCCTTGTACAAAACGCAGAATAATAAGCGCTAAAGGGGCCGCAGCTCCCGCTACAGCATATGTAGGCAAAAAACCGATTAAAGTAGTACCAAGCCCCATCATTACCAAGGCAATTACTAGAGCTCGTTTTCGTCCAAGACGATCCCCATAGTGTCCAAAAATTATGCCCCCTACTGGTCGAGCTATAAAACCAACTGCAAAAGTGCTGAATGAGGCAAATAAGGCAACCAGGGGAGGAAGGTCTTCTGGAAAAAACACTGTAGGAAACACTAATGCAGCAGCCGTTCCATAAAGAAAAAAGTCATACCATTCTATTGTTGTACCAGCCATCGCACTCAGCGATACCTTAAGAATAGACTGTTCTGATTCTGAACTAGGTGTATCGGAACTTTTTATTATTGTTTCAGACATTTTCTGCGCCCTCCCCAGAAAGGCATACAAATATGCATGATTTAATTATAGACATATAACCCTAATAACGCGGTTATCTACGGAACTAACTATCAGCACATAACCACTTATTTTCTTGAGGGCATACCATGAATTAACCTAAGAAATTGTGTTTCTGTAGAAGCATGCCGATGTTCTGATAATGCTCGATATTCTGGATCTTCATACCACTGGCTTGCTTTTTCTTCAGATGGAAAAGAGAAGAGAACAAAACGTCCTGAAAGACCGACTTCACCTTTCTCTAATTCGATACTATTGTCATCAAAGGTTATTAATTTTCCTTCATGACGCTTTAATAAAGGAAAAAAACCTTTTTCATACTCCCTATAACGCTCAGATTTTTTTATAACTAAATTAGCTAAAACATAAACGGGGGAATTTGACATATTTTCTCCAAAATCAGAACACTAAACCAGATGAATCATTACGGTTTAATAATTAACAATTGTAGCATCTCGGCTATAAGCGCAAGTTTTTCTTCACCCTCTATTTCAACTTTTATATCTTTTTTAATAAGCCACCGATTTGATTGTTTTTGTTTAACATCTATTATTTTCTGTAGTGATCGGATACGTTTTCCCACGTGTACTGGCGTCAAGTAACGAACCTTATCTGAACCATAATTAATGCTCATCAAAAGATTCTCAGGAGTAATGGAATTCTGCGAATTTAATTCAGGTAACAATGATAACAGCAAGAATCCATGAACTATCGGGCCTCCAAAGTCCGTTTTGGCAGCTCTTTCTGGGTTGACATGGATAAACTGAAAATCATTAGTTGCTTCAGCAAATAGATTAACTCTATTTTGAGTGATTTTTACCCAAGCAGAGGGCTCCATCTCTGTACCAATGAGGTTTGGAAGATCTTTTATCTTAACCTTACCTGACATCTTTGCCTTAGCTATCTGACCAACCACTAATAGCTTTGGTTTCAAGATACTCTTCAATACCCCAGACACCGCCTTCACGGCCATTTCCTGACGCCTTCATCCCACCAAATGGGCTACCCATACTGCGTGGTTTCCCATTCATTTCAACCATTCCAGATCGAAGTCGGCGAGCCACACGATTTCGCTTAGCACCATCTACACTTTGAATATAATTTGTAAGCCCATAAGGACTATCATTTGCAATACGAACAGCCTCCTCTTCGGTGTCAAAAGGAATAATAGATAAGACTGGACCAAAAATTTCTTCTTGAGCAATACTCATATCATTCGAAACATCACAAAATACTGTAGGTCTTACAAAATACCCATAGTCCATTCCTTCTGGCAATCCTAATCCTCCCGCAACCAGTCGTGCACCCTCATCAATACCTTTTTTTATACAATTTTGTATTTTTTCAAACTGAATTTGACTAACTACAGGCCCAGCATGCCTACCCTCTTCAGAAGCCAGCCCGACAGCATAGGAATCAGCAATATCAGTAGCCATAGCAATAGCATCATCATAAAGATTTCGTTCCACTAGCATACGCGTCGGGGCATTACACGACTGTCCAGTGTTATTAAAACAATGTAATACACCGCGTTTTATAGCTTTTTCATCAGCATCA
>JAQWRR010000031.1 GCA_029243585.1 Gammaproteobacteria bacterium | reverse complement strand
GCTTGCCAAATGTATGGGCTGTAGGTAATGTGGTACGAGGCCCGATGTTGGCTCATAAGGGAACGGAAGAGGGGGTCATGGTTGCAGACCTCATTGCTGGGAAAGTTGGTGAAGTTAATTACGATGCTATTCCCTCTGTGATCTATACAGCACCAGAGATTGCTTGGGTTGGAAAAACAGAGTCAGAAGTTAAGAAAACGGGCAAACCTTATAAGGTTGGAACCTTTAGTTTTGCCGCGAATGGGCGTGCAAAAGGGATGCAACAGACAGAAGGGATGGTCAAGTTGATTACAGATAAAACTGACGATGAACTACTTGGTGTGCATATTGTTGGGGCGATGGCTGGTGAATTGATAGCAGAGGCAGTGTTAGCAATAGAGTTTTCGGCTTCCGGTGAAGATCTCCAGAGAATCTGTCATGCACACCCAACATTAACCGAGGCTATACATGAGGCAGCACTATCGGCTGATGGCCGTGCAATTCATGCCATAAACCGCTAAACCCACTTAGATGAGCCTTTATAGATTACTTTATGCTTCTCTTAAAGTTGGACATGTCTCCCACACCTCGTGAAATCTAGTTATCATAGGCTATGGCAGAGGCTGATGGCCTACTGTCAATTAAGTTGCGGAGTACGTTTTCTGACCGATAGCCGCAGAGCGCGAGTCCCTTATTCCTCTGAAAACAGCTGGTTCAGATGCATGCAAGGAGCTTTGTAAATGGCGGGCCATAGTAAGTGGGCAAACATCCGATTTCGGAAGGGTGCTCAGGACGTCAAGCGCGGTAAGCTTTTTACGAAGCTGATCCGTGAGATTACAGTCGCCACGCGCGAAGCTGGAGGTGACCCTGACGCCAATCCACGATTGCGAGCCGCGATCGATAAGGCCAAATCCCAGAGCATGCCAAAGGATAATATTGATCGAGCTGTGAAACGGGGCTCGGGTGATATGGATGGGGTTGTCTATGAAGAGGTGCGTTATGAGGGCTATGGTCCAGGTGGTGCAGCCGTCATGGTTGATTGTCTTACTGATAACCGCAACCGAACTGTGGCCGAGGTCCGACATGCATTTTCAAAATCTGGTGGTAATTTAGGGGCCGATGGGTCTGTTGCTTATCTATTCGAGAAAATTGGGTTTCTCAGTTACCCAACGGGTATGGATGAAGAGAGTGTTATGGAGGCGGCTATAGAAGCTGGAGCAGAAGATGTTCTGTCTCATGATGATGGTTCGATGGAGGTTGTAAGTTCCCCAGAGGATTTTGAGTCAGTGCGAGATACCATGGTCGCAGTTGGTTTAGAACCAGAGCGTGCAGAGGTCACGATGAGAGCATCTACCCAAGCCCAGTTAGAGGTTAAACAAGCTGAAAGTATGTTGAGGCTTCTGGATACATTGGATGAACTTGATGACGTCCAGCAGGTGTACTCAAATGCTGATATGCCTGATGACCTGCTTGAGGATGGCGAGTGAGCGGGTCAACACGTATTCTAGGCATAGACCCAGGCTCACAAGTCACAGGTTATGGATTGATTGATGTAGGAAAGAAAGGAAACACTACTAAGTTAGTGCATTCTGGTGAAGTTAAAACGAGTGGGGAGCATACGGATCGTTTACGACAAATCTTTGATCAAATATTTCAGGTCGTTAAAGAATACAGCCCGGATGAAGTATCTGTGGAACGTGTGTTTGTTCACAGAAATGCTGATAGTGCATTGAAACTTGGACAAGCTCGCGCAGCGGCATTGTGTTCTACTTTTGAAGCAGACTTGCCGATTTTTGAATATGCCGCTCGTCAGATAAAGAAAGCGGTAGTTGGGCGTGGTGGAGCTGATAAGACTCAAGTTCAGCATATGGTTAAGTTGGTATTAAGCATGCGGGATAAACCAAAGTCTGATGAGGCTGATGCACTAGCAGCTGCACTATGCCATGCGCATGCGCGGAGTACACGGTCATTGCTTGATCAAGCGGCGGTTAACTTATGATTGGTTTTTTGAGGGGGACGCTCGCGTCAAAAAATCCTCCAGAACTTACATTGGATGTTGGTGGCGTTGGGTATGAATTAGAGGCGCCAATGTCTACTTTTTATCAGCTGCCGGATATAGGAGAACCAATCACTATACTTACTCATTTTTTAGTTAGGGATGATGCTCAATTATTGTATGGTTTCTCGACTGAATCAGAGAGGGCACTATTTCGAAATTTATTGAAAGTTTCAGGTGTGGGTGGCCGAGTAGCTCTCGGCATACTTTCTGGTATTAGCGTGGAAGGTTTTCGTCGTTGTGTATTAGATCGTGACCTGGTTACTCTCACTCGCATTCCAGGTATTGGACGTAAAACTGCTGAGCGCTTAATGGTAGAGATGAAAGATCGATTAAATGTAACTGATGCTGATGGGGTGGAATCATCAGTTTTAAAGGATGGGGCAGAGGGGCAAGCTCACGGCGCTCTTCTTGCTTTAGGATATAAGGCTTCGGAAGTTAGCAGAATGTTATCGGAGATTGATAAGACTCAAATGGGACCTGAAGAACTCATTAGAGAGGCGCTTAAACGCGTCCATGCAGGCTAAATATATGTCTGATCCAATTTTAGAAGGAACCAGCAGTAATGAGGATGAGGTTTTTGATCGAAAGGTCAGACCGCAAACGCTAGATGATGATGAGTACATTGGGCAGGAGAGTGTAAAGCGGCAAATGCGAATTTTTATTACCGCTGCTCGTAATAGATCTGAAGCTCTTGATCACACATTGATTTTTGGACCTCCCGGTCTTGGAAAGACAACCTTGGCAAATATTATTGCCAATGAAATTGGGGTTAACTTAAGACAAACATCAGGTCCTGTTCTTGAGAGACCTGGTGACTTAGCAGCGCTTTTGACAAATCTCGAACCGAGAGATGTATTGTTTGTAGACGAAATTCATCGGCTAAGTCCGGTTGTGGAAGAGGTGCTCTATCCAGCGATGGAAGACTTTCAACTAGACATCATGATAGGAGAAGGTCCTGGTGCCCGTTCCATAAAGTTAGATCTACCGCCATTTACATTAGTGGGTGCTACTACTCGCGCAGGTTTGCTTACATCTCCTTTAAGGGACAGGTTTGGAATTGTTCAACGATTGGAGTTTTATGGGAGTGACGAGCTTGCCCGAATAGTGGTGCGCACTGCCTCAATACTAAAGCTATCTATCAATATAAAAGGGGCTAACGAAATTGCACGACGTTCTCGAGGTACTGCCCGGGTAGCGAACCGACTGTTGCGGCGGGTAAGAGATTACGCAGAGGTTGAGGCAGATGGTGTGGTTAATGAGGAGGTGGCGCACGCCGCAATGGATTTGCTGGAAGTTGATCCAAATGGTTTCGATATGATGGATCGTAAGTTTATGACGACTGTGATTGAGAAGTTCGAGGGTGGACCTGTTGGTATTGAAAGCTTGGCAGCTGCAATAGGTGAGGAGAGGGGTACGCTTGAAGACGTGGTTGAGCCATACCTTATTCAGGAAGGGTTTCTTCAGAGAACATCACGCGGGCGTATTGCAACACGTAATGCTTATAAACATTTTGGGTTTTCGGTTCCCAGTGAATCAAAAACACCTGGTTCGCCTGGACTTTTTGATTAAGAATAAATTGCTAAGCATGATGAACTATATTTTGCCTGTGAGAGTTTATCTGGAGGATACAGACGCTCAAGGCCTTGTATACAACGCCAGCTATTTAAGATTTTTTGAAAGAGCTAGAACTGAGTGGCTTAGAGAGCATGGAATAGATCACCCAAAGTTACGGGAATCAGCTGGTGTATCACTTGTTCTATCTGAGATTAAAGTAAGCTTTCGCATGCCCGCCCAGTTAGATAATGTGTTACATGTGAGTGCAGAGTTAATGAAAGTAAGTAGTGTACGATTTGTTTTTAATCAGAGTGCCCGGCGAGAATCCCCAGATGGAAAGATTTTATGTCAGGCTGTAGCTGAAGTGGCATGCGTGGATGCTCTTACTGGAAGACCTAAGCGAATGCCCTCAGGTCTTGTCGCCGATTTAAGAATAAACGATCCAGAAGTATGAATACAGATTTATCGTTACTGACCCTGATAATGGATGCAAGCATCATAGTGAAGGCTGTGATGCTTTTACTCTTGGGTGCATCTATTTCTTCGTGGGCAGTGATTATCGAGAAGAGTAAGCTTTTGAAGCAATCCATTGATTCGGCCGATGATTTCGAAGAGGAGTTTTGGTCCGGTGGTGATCTTTACACTATGTACAAGAACATATCTGATTCTGATGATGATCAGTTAGGTATGGCAGGAATCTTTGAACACGGCTTTAGAGAGTTTGGACGACTCAAGGACCAAAGCATTATAAGCGCAGAACAAATCGTTGAAGGCTCAAGGCGCTCCATGCGGGTTGCTCAACTTCGAGAGGTGGATAGATTAGAGAACCATCTTGCATTTTTAGCCACTGTTGGTTCGACAAGTCCTTACATTGGATTATTTGGTACGGTCTGGGGAATTATGAACTCCTTTCAGTCTTTGGCTAATGTACAGAGCGCTACTTTGGCGCTTGTGGCTCCTGGTATAGCCGAAGCTTTAATTGCGACAGCAATGGGTTTGTTTGCAGCCATCCCTGCAGTTATTGCTTTTAACCGATACGCGGATAAGGTTGGGAGGCTGGAGGTGCGTTATGACACCTTCATGGAAGAGTTTTCTGCGATATTGCAGCGTCAGGCTTCTGCAAGTAGTGCAACGGGGCCTCAGTAATGAGTCGTATGAAGAATCGCCGGCTTATGGGAGAAATTAATGTTGTTCCCTATATTGATGTGATGCTGGTACTGCTAATTATTTTTATGATTACGGCTCCTCTGCTAACCCAGGGTATTAAGGTGGATTTACCACAGGCCTCATCTGAGCCGCTTCCACCAGAACTAATGGAGGGTAACGAGCCTTTAGTTTTAAGCATTAACGAGAGTGGTGAGTTATTTCTTAATATAGGTGGTGATGAGGAGACTCCTATTGATGAGCAGACTGTCTTGAATAGAACCGCTGCAGTGTTACGGAGGAACTCAGAGACTCCGGTGCTTGTTAAGGCCGATAAGTCTGTTCCATATGGGCGAGTTGTTACCGGTATGGTGCTTCTCCAACAGGCAGGTGCTGAAACCGTTGGTTTCATCACTGATCCTTTGGAATTTTCACCAGAATCGCTCTGAGGTATTTTGAGAGGAGAACCGATGGGCTCTTTTTTCCAACAGCATCGATTATCAGTACTGATATCCATCGTGTGCCATGTGGTACTAGCAGCTACCCTGACTATAGGGTTTAATCCATCCAGCCGATCTCGTGCACGACTTCCAGTAGAACAGATAGCTATTGAGGCCATGGTTGTAGATGAGTCTCAGCTCCAGCAAGAACTAGAACGTTTAGAGCAGATAGAGCAAGCAGAGGTGCGTCGTCAGCTGGAGCAAGAACAACAAGCCCGGGATCGAGCAGAGGCGGCTCGCCTCGAGCGTGAAGATGAAGAACGTCGTTTGGAAGTTGCTCGTTTGGAAGCCGCAGAAGCAGAAAGACAAGAAGAGCTTCGTCTAGCTGATTTGCAACGGCAACGAGAGGAGGAGCAGGAACGTCTGCGTCAAGAAGCTGCGGAGGCAGAGCGACGGGAGGCAGAGCGTGTTGCGGAATTGGAACGTCAGCGCGAACAAGAGGCAGAGAGACAGCGTCAGGCGGCCGCGGCAGCTGCACAACGGGCAGAAATGGAAGCGGAGTTGCAGAGAGCGCTAGCGGCAGAGGATGACCGTCGCCGGGCACAAGAAGCTGGATTGTTAGATGAGTATATTCGTCTGATTGAGAATCGTATCCAGCAAAATTGGATTCCTCCAGCGAGCGCAATCTCCGGGTTAGAATGTATTGTGAATGTTACCCAGATTCCAAGTGGAGATGTTGTTGATGTGCAGGTTGGTCGTTGTACTGGTGATGATGCAGTGGTGAGGTCAATCGAAGCCGCGGTGCTTCGTTCGTCCCCTTTGCCAAGACCGCCAGTACCGTCACTGTTCGAAAGAAATCTCGAAGTAGTATTTAATCCAATAATGTAGTGAAGGAATACTGATTGTGGTGAGGATGAGAACTTTTCAAAAGCTATATAGCAAAAACCTTTTTGCCTGTTTAGTGAGTCTATCTCTAGTTTCTTCGGCAACAGCACAGCTGAGGGTAGAGATTAGGCGTGGCGTGGAGCGACCAGTGCCGATGGCTATAGTTCCTTTTTCTTGGGAAGGGCTTGGTACTGTATCCCCATTCAATGTTTCAGGTTTGGTTACTGAAGACCTTGGTCAAAGTGGTCGTTTTGCACCAATGGATGTGCGGGATATGGTTTCATTGCCTTCGTTACCAGAAGACGTACGTTTTCAGGATTGGCAGATTGTGGAGGTGGATTATTTGGTAATAGGTCGTGTGATTGAGGATACCTTTGATGCTTACACAATAGTCTTTCAGTTATATGATGTTTTGCGTGGTGAACCTATTGTTGGTTATCGTTTGACAGCTTCCGGTGCAGAGTTACGAACTGCTAGTCATCGTATATCAGATATGATCTACGAAGAGTTAACAGGACTTCCTGGGGTTTTTGGAACAAGTATTGCTTATGTTAGTGAGCAGCAGGAAAACAATGAAACACGATTTCGTTTGATTGTTTCTGATGCAGATGGCGCAAACCCTATTGTTGTTGCAGATTCACCCGAGCCTTTAATGTCACCAGCTTGGTCACCCGATGGAAGACGAATTGCGTATGTTTCATTCGAGGGGGCCCAGTCGTCTATCTATATCCAGACATTACGCACGGGGGATAGGGAGCGTGTATCAGCGAGGGCTGGCATTAATGGCGCCCCGGTTTTCTCTCCAGATGGAACACGCCTTGCGCTGACCCTGTCTAGGAGCGAGGGCAACTCTGATATCTATATGCTTGAGCTTGCCACTCAGGTTTTAACCCGTTTGACTCAGCATTCCGCGATTGATACGGAGGCGGTTTGGGCGCCTGATGGTGAGAGTATTTACTTCACATCAGGTCGCGCAGGTGGACCACAGATCTACCAGGTAGCAGCGATGGCTGGGGCAAGAGCACAAAGGGTTACTTTTGAAGGCAGCTATAACGCACGCCCACGAATTTCCCCGGGTGGAGACAGACTTGCAGTTGTCCATGAGGACAGGGGAAATTATAGAATAGCATTGGTTGACCCAGATACTGGGTTAACGCAGATCTTGAGTACCGGGCAGCAGGATGAATCGCCCAGTTTTGCGCCAAATGGAGCACTAATTATTTATGCTACACAGGAAGGTGGGCGTGGGGTGTTAGCGTCAGTTAGTACAGATGGGCGGATTCACCAGCAAATAGTGTCCGTAGCTGGTCAGGTGAGGGAACCTGCCTGGTCTCCATTTCCAAGAATTTAACTTATTATAAGTTTTAGGTTTATATTATTAATCTTGTGACTTAATTTTTAGCATGAGGATCCAGTAATGACCCGATCATTAATAGTGCTTGCGTTGGTAACCTTAGCCGGCTGTGGTGGAGATAACGCCACTCTTCCTGATTCCGAATCCGACTCCGTGGCGGCGGGCGCGGAAAGTAACGCTAATAGTGTTGCAGGTGGTGCGACAACCACAGGCACTGGAACGCTAGGTGGTCCTGATGTTTTCAGAGAAACCCCTGGCGAGGGAAGTGGACCAATATCTCGATTGGTTATTTATTTTGATTATGACCGCAGTGAAATTCGTTCTGATTTCAATAGTATGTTGGCCGCGCATGGGGAGTATTTATCTGCCAATAATGCTGCCCAGGTTAGGTTAGAGGGTCACGCAGATGAGCGCGGAACCCGCGAGTACAATATTGGACTTGGTGAGCAGCGAGCTCAGGCGGTGCGCCGTATCCTACTTCTTCAAGGTGCCTCAGGTGATCAGGTTGGTACGGTAAGTTACGGAGAGGAACGTCCTGCAATGAGCGGGAGTAATGATGAGGCTTATGGCATGAACAGACGTGTTGAGCTTGTTTACCGATAATCTATTTCTTTTTGTCATAACCTATAAATAGTGGTTTAAAGAATAATGAAAGAAGTCACTTTTAGGGTGTTAGGAAAGCCATTTGCCCTTTGCCTAATATGCGCATTTGTCGGTTGTACTACAGCCCCGAGTGTTCAAGATCCAATCTATCTGAAGATGACCGATATGGAGGCCAGATTAATACGAATGGAGCGTATTATGGATAACCAGGGCTTGATCGAGTTGGCAACCAGCGTGGATCAGTTACGTGCAGAAACCCAAGCATTGCGTGGCGATATAGAAACTATAGGGTTTCAATCTGAGGGTGCTGCTGGGCGACAGCGTGAATTGTATGTAGATGTAGATACACGGATTCAAGCCTTGGAAGAGCTGCAAACACAAATTCTAAATCTGCAATCAAGTGCGGCAGCAGTTAATACTTTCCCATCTCAGGGTTTAACGGTTTCCAGTCCTAATCTGGTTGGAAGTGAGCAGGAAAATTATCAAAAAGCCTTTGACCTTTTAAGAGATGGTAGTTATGCAGAATCTGCAGACGCTTTTAACCAATTTCTTGGCTCTTTTTCTTCTAGCCCGCTTGCAGGTAATGCACAGTATTGGTTGGCTGAAACCTATTATGTTCAACGTGAGTTTTCTGCTGCTCTGCCGGTTTTTCAAGCCGTAGCAGATAGATATCCTGATTCGGCTAAGTTGCCGGATGCTCTTTTAAAGATAGGCTATTGCAATTATGAGCTCGGGCAGTTTGGAGAAGCGGAGAATGTATTGCAGCGGGTTGCAAGGGAGTTCCCTGCTACTACAGCAGCACGGTTGGCGACGCAGAGACTTGAAGCAATGATTCAGGAACAGGGTTGAGCTCACTATTCCTTCAAGATTCATATAAACCTAGCTAAAAAGCGGGTAATTCTAATGCCTAGAGCAGTTGTGCTTTTATCCGGAGGGCTAGATTCTGCAACCCTTTTGGCTATTGCATTAGAGCAAGGTTTTGATTGCTACGCTCTCAGTTTTGATTATGGTCAACTACATGGGGCTGAGTTAGTTGCTGCATCGGGTATTGCAGAAAAGCTTGGTGTGCATGAGCATCGAGTAATGAATATTCCCATCGGTGCTCTTGGTGGGTCGGCTCTAACAGATAACACTATCCCTATTCCTGATAAGGGGGGTGTTGGGATCCCTGTAACCTATGTTCCTGCACGTAATACGGTGTTTTTATCTCTTGCCTTGGCATGGGCAGAGGTACTGGATGCTAAGGAAATTTTTATAGGGGTCAATGCCATTGACTATTCTGGCTATCCTGATTGCCGTCCTGAGTTTATTGCAGCTTTTCAAGCACTATCCAATGTTGCAACTAAACAGGGAGTCGAGGGAAATTCTATTGTTATTAGGACCCCTTTAATTGATTTGACTAAGGCAGAGATAATATCTCAGGGAATTAGCTTAGGTTTGGATTATTCGATCACAGTATCTTGTTACCAGGCTGATTCATTAGGCTGTGCGTGTCGGCGATGTGATGCGTGTAATTTCAGAATCGAGGGTTTTAAGACTGCAGGAGTTCCAGATCCTACGAGATATCAGACAAGTCATGGCTGAATAGGTTTGTCCTGATGTGTACATCCGGTATCATTCCGTGGCCACGTTAATTGCCTGTTGCGCACAGTTAGCCCAAAAAACAGTAGGGGGTATAGCTCAGTTGGTAGAGCATCGGCCTTTTAAGCCGCTGGTCCCAGGTTCGAGTCCTGGTGCCCCCACCATCCTTGATCCCTAGTTTTTCTAGAGGATCTGGCTCAATATATTCATAGAGTTTGATGCACTGACTTAGAGAGATAAATAATGAAACTTATAGCTTCGAAATTTTTCGTTAAAGGTTTGTTTGCTGTAGCTGTTACGTTCGCTGGTTCATCACTTGTTTTAGGTGAAACGATAGCGGTAATAGGAACAGGCAATGTAGGTGGTGCGTTGGGTCCTCGATTTGCAACGCTTGGCCACAACATAATTTATGGTTCACGTGAACCAGATCGTCAGGATGTTCAGGCGCTTGTTGCAAAGACAGGACATAACGCAACGGCAATGCTTCCAGCTGCTGCAGCTGCGGAAGCCGATATTGTTGTTATGGCCACGAAGTGGGCCCAGGCAGAAGTGGCACTTAAAAGTCTCGGTGATTTAGCCGGTAAAATTATTCTTGATCCTAATAATGCAGTACGCGTTGATAGTTCAGGTAAACGTCATCATGACGTTGAAACCTCTGCTGGACAAATGATTCAGGATTGGGTGCCGAACGCGATGGTGGTTAAAGCGTTCAATACTCTTGCAGCAGGTACCATGGCTAATCCAGCCAGTGCTGGCGGTCCAGTAACAATCCCAATTGCAGGGAATGATCCAGATGCTAAGGCAACTATTTCAAATTTAATAACTGGTATAGGCTTTGAGGTTGTTGATATGGGAAATATTTCTGCATCACAAGTTCTTGAGAAGATGCTTGTTGAGCGTGGTAACGCAAACATAACTTTTAATTACTACTTCCGTCCTGTTCCTCAATAAGTACGAGTAGGGTAGTAACACTATATAAATTTTGCTAATGGAGAGGGTTTTATGAAAGTTTCTGATCATCCTTTAAATCGGAGAAGGTTTTTACAAACCATGGGTATGGCTGCAGGGACGTTAACACTTCAACCTATAGCCTGGGCACAGGGACGTAAGGAAGTGTTTATAGCGGGTAAGCGTATTAAGACGGTTGATATACATGCTCATGCCTCGATAAAGGATGTAGAGGAAGTTATCAGTGGAACAGATCTAGAGAGAAATATCGGAGGTCCAAGACTGCTTGACCCATCTCGCCTAGTCATGATGAATGAATGGGGAATAGATGTTGCTGTTATAAGTGCAAATCAGTATTGGTGGTATCGAACCGATGACCGATCATTGGCAAGTGATATTATTCGCGTTCAGGATGAAGGTTTTCAAGCTTGGTGCAGTGAATACCCTGATCGATTTGTTGCGCTCACATCCCCAACCATTCAGTTTCCAGACCTAGCTGCAGAGCAGTTAGATTATGCGGTTAATGAGCTTGGTTTTAGAGGCGCCTCTATGGCTGGTCACGTTAATGGTGTCGTGCCGGCAGGTCCAGAATATGATGAGTTCTGGGCAAAAGCAGAAGAGCTGGATGTTCCTATTTTTGTTCACCCTGCTGGTTCAGATAACATAATCGAGGAGGGGGCACTGGACTATGCTGGGGATCTAGGGAATATCATCGGTAACCCGTTAGAGACGACCTTCTTTTTATCAAGACTGATACTTGATGGAACCTTCGATCGCTTTCCTGGTTTGAAAATATGTGGTGCTCATGGCGGTGGATATTTGCCATCCTATTTTGGTCGCACGGACGTAGCCTGTGATGCTGCTGGTGGCCCATCAATTAATTCTGACGGTGAGTTTATTGGTAATGCTCCTATACAAGCTGATAATTGTCGTAACCAAAAACCACCCAGAGAGTACCTAAGAACGCAGATCTTTGCGGACTCGATGGTGTTCTCTGATGAGGGGCTTCGTCATCTTGTTGCCGAAATGGGTCCAAGTCAGGTTGTGTATGGAACTGATATGCCATTAGGTTGGCCTGACACAATGGATTTGATTATTAATTCTTCCTATCTTAATAATTCTGAAAAGGAGGCAATTCTTGGAGGGAATCTTATTAGGATGTTAAAGATAGATAGGGCTATTTAATTTTTCAAACCTATAAGGTGTTTAGCCTAGAGTTGTAATAGTTAATATTTAGTTTGCTAAGGAATAAGAATGTTTAATCACGTTATGGTTGGTGCTGACGATATAGAAGCATCTAAAAAATTCTATGATGCAGCATTAGGTGCGCTTGGATATCCTTCCGGGCATTTAGATAAAAAGGGAAGAGTTTGGTGGCGGACTGATACGGGTGTGTTTGGCATAACTAAACCCATTGACGGCAAGCCTGCCTCTCACGGAAATGGTAGCACTATAGCTTTCTTAGTTAATACCACTGAACTTGGAAATAACTGGCATGCAGCCGGTATTGCTAATGGTGGTTCAGCTTGTGAGGATCCTCCCGGTATTAGAGAGAATGGCTATTATCTTGCTTATCTGCGTGATCCTTCCGGGAATAAAGTTTGTGCATTAAAAAAGCCTGATTAAAAATACATTTGAGTGGGGGAGTGATATGAATAATTTTCTGCTTCATAACAGATTAAATAGCCTTCTAATTACGCTGGTTATAGGTCTGTGTTTATTTCTTTTCTTAAATAATGGTTTTGCACAAGCTTTACCGAAGTCATCGCCTGAATCAGTCGGATTGTCAACTCAGCGGCTCTTACGTGTTGATGCACTATTTGAAGGTTATATCGCAAATGGTTTAATGGCAGGTGCTGTTGTAGCAATAGCCCGCGATGGTCGATTAGCTCACTTTAAAGCACTTGGTGGCGTAGACATAGATCATTCAAGACCAATGACTACAGATGCTATTTTTCGAATGGCTTCGATGACTAAACCGATAACTAGTACGGCTATTTTGATGCTCTATGAAGAAGGACATTTTCAGCTTGAGGACCCAGTTTCTTGGTATATACCTGAGCTTACTGGAATGACTATTGAGTCAGATGATGGTGCTGGCCGTGAGATGAGCATTAGAGATTTGCTAATGCATACTTCCGGTTTGCCTGGAAATGGACAAGATCCCCGACACAACGAAATCTGGACTAATCTTGAAGTAACTCTTCAGGAGCAAATGGAAATATTAGGTGATCAGCCACTAGCTTATCAGCCTGGAACAGATTGGCGTTATAGCGAGGCAACCAATGTACTGGGCTATCTAGTTGAGGTGCTTTCTGAGAAGCCTTTCAATGTTTTTTTAGAGGAAAGAATATTTAGTCCATTAGGGATGGTGGATACAGATTTTTATGTACCAAGATTGAAGTCTCATAGGCTCCCAGCGGTTTATGGTGGAACGGAAGAGGGTACTGTAGAAGAGCTTTGGGTGGAGCCCAGGGAAAGAGAGCTCCGTATGCCTAAAGCACCGCGTGGTACTGGAGGGCTTTTTTCTACTGCCCACGACTACTTGCGTTTTTCTCAGATGCTGTTAAATGGTGGAGAGCTTGATGGAGTCCGACTACTCAGCCCCAAAACAGTTGAGCTTATGGTAACCAATCATCTTCCATCACACGTTGAACTTCCTGAAAACTATAGCCCTCGTTATAGTCTGAATGGTTATGGTTGGGGTTTGGGAATGCGTGTTAGAACTAGCTTGTCGGAGTCACAGTTATTGGGGAGTGTTGGTGAATTTGGTTGGGCCGGTGCGTATGGCACCTATTTCTTTGTAGACCCTCATGAAGACTTAGTCGCAATATTTTTGGTTCAACTAAGAAACTCTAATGTTTTCCCTATACGCAGGCAGTTTAATAATATGGTTTATCAATCGATAGTGAATTAATACATAGCGCTATGAACGCCTGCAGTAGGGTCTGCAGACGTTTGTAGCTAAATAGTTCACTACTAACTATCCTTTTTATGTTTCATAAGCTGCTTAAATTTAAGTCATTAGTTGAGCTACCTTGGTTCAAATCCAGTAAATAGGAGTCTTTGATAGCCCGAACCAGTAGCAGCTATATAAAGGTTTCCTTCTGCATCAGTTCTGGTTTGATGCCCGGGTCCAATTATTCCATCACCTTCAATAGTTGTAATAATCTCAAGGGTTTGACGGTCAACCACCTTGTAGCCTGTACCACCGCCAACGTATAAGAATTGTTGTTCAGGGTCATGAGACAGGGCTAAGTTTCGTGCAAATGGGGCTTCCAACCAAACGAGTTGATCAATAAATTCACCTTCGAGTGTAAAGACCTGAACACGTCTGTGTTCCCGGTCTGCTACATAAACCATTCCATCGTTAGAAACACGGATAGCATGCACAATGCTTAGTTGATCTGGCCCCGGTCCAGGTTGAACCTCAACTGGGAGGTTTGGACATTCGTCTTTATCAACTGGGATATTACCGAAGGCGCCCCACATACGTTTGAAAGCTCCAGTGTCAGCATCAAAAACTATGACTCTATGGTTTCCATAACCATCTGCTACAAATATTTCATTAGTAGCAGCGTGTACAAATGAGTCCGCAGGCTCATGTAGGTTTCTGGTGTCGGAGTTTCCACCGCTGGCATTACTCTGACCAATTTGCATTACTAGTTGACCATTAAGATTGAACTTTAATAATTGATCGTCTGCTTCGGGCTCAAGTCCAGGAAGGTTGCGAGCAGGGCAATTGTTCCCACCTAGCCAAGCATGGTCTTGATCATCAATGTGTAATCCATGCTCACGTTGTGGCCAGTCATAGCCGTTTCCATCGCCACCCCAAGCTCTGTAAAAACTGCCATCTGGGTTAAAACCAATAACTGGAGGTGCTGCCATATGGGCTTGTTCTGGAGGAAGTGTTCTCGGGCGATGCAGCAGCCATGCATTCCCTTCGGAATCAATGTCCACACTTGAAACATCACCTAACATCCATCCTTCAGGTACCTGTGGCCAGTCTGGGTCTACCCGAAATGTGGGTATTACACCGGTTCCGCCCATTGTGTTTTCTGTGACGTTAGGTGTTTCCTCAGTTGGCTGACATCCTGATATAACAAGTGCACTTAAGCTCATTAGAGTCGCAACACGTAAATCTTTAAATTCCATAACTTTCTCCTGATGAATTTTGAGCTCTTTTATTCCAGATCATCTGCAATTGCAGCAATCCCTAGTTCAGCACAGGCTGTATCCGCTTCCTGGCCACCCCCTGCGCCGGAAACCCCGACAGCACCAACTGGTATATCACCGGCCATTATGGGCGCTCCTCCCCCCAACGGCACCACATGATTAAGCGCACGCTGCCCTGAGAGCTCGGAATCACCCGCGGTTCGATCTCTCCACTCTATAGAATTTCTACGAAACGTTCTTGCGGTATAAGCTTTTCGATAAGCTAATTCCCAGTTATGCGGTGAGGATGTATCAGCCCTTACCTGCATAAGTGGTTGACCTGAACGATCTACCACGGCAATTGTGACCGTGACCAAGTCACCGGGAAGACTACACTCTGCAATGATTGTGTCGATAATTAACTTGGCCTGGGAAACAGAGATGTTTGGCTGCATAAGTAACTGTGCATGGGCGGGAATAGCGCTCAAAAACAGTACGAATATGGTCGCAACAAAGCGAGAAAATATCGTGCTAGTTAACATTGTCAGCCCCTTTTTTTATTAGTATTAGTTTGACCGAGTTCTGATTCTACAACCTCTAAGGAAGAGAACCAGTAAATTCTTTTATAGAGTCTTATATGACTCATTTTTTCTAAGACTAAGTGTGATCTAAGGCATAACCTCGGTGAAGTCTGATTTACGTATCAAACCATGAACCCCTTTAGTACGATCTACAACTTGTGATATTTCAAAGTCTGTTGCCGCACTCATGTAGGCAAAGGCAACAGCTCGATCGACGCCAAGATAAGATGATAGGAAATTAACCCCTTCGCGAACCGCTTTTTTCATGGCCTCGTCAAGGTCTGGATCAAGGCCAATTGGAATCCAGTAATCATCCGTTTCTGCGAATGGCTGTGAGGCAGAATTTCGATTTGGAATGTCTGGATCACCTGATGCAAGTAATGTTAGACGAAAGGTCGCCCTTAGAGGTGCTTCCAGGGCAGTTAAAGCGACCTCTCCATCGCCCTGGGCATAGTGGGGATCGCCAACATAAAACAGACCGCCTGAGACCTGCACGGGCAAATAAAGTGTGGACCCTACACCCAGTTCGTTGATATCTAAGTTGCCCCCGTACTCGCCAGGAGGGACGGAGTTAACGGTATCGGTTGTGTTTGCTGCAACTCCCATAATTCCCATAAAGGGATTAATTTCAAAGCGTATCTCTTCTCCGTTTCCCCCGGGAAGGACGGCATAGCTTTTGTTATCTATATCCACTATCTCTGTGAACACAGAAACGTTGTTATAGAGCGATGGATTAGCTGCATTGGCACCGGTTTCAGGACCATTGTTTTCAGGAAACTCACCAGGAAGAGAACCCTTGCCATGGCGGTTTGATATAACTCCATAAGGGACTCTTGGCAGGAGAGAGATAACCTCGACTTTAAGTGTATCTCCCGGCTCAGCCCCATCTATAGCAACCGGCCCGGTCACAATATGAGGACCATCCAAAACAAAATCATGCTCAATATTTGAGCTGGCTATTGTTCTAGCATCATTAAGGACCCCTTGCGAGGAGATACCATGTCCTACGAAATAATCGACAGGGTTACGCCCTTGGTCCTCAAGAATTCCTTCATGAGAAACGGTATCAAATATAACAATGGACCCGGAGGGCAAGCTAATTATTGGGAGG
>JAQWRR010000021.1 GCA_029243585.1 Gammaproteobacteria bacterium | reverse complement strand
CTCCTACTGCTCTCATGAAAGGTCTAGGTTACGGTCAGGACTATCGCTATGACCACACCGAAGACGGTCTTGCAACCGGCCAAGAATACTTGCCAGACTGTCTAAAAGGGGTTAAATGGTATGAACCAACAAATAGCGGCTTTGAAAAGACTTTAGGCGAACGAATAGCATGGTGGTCTAACCAAAAAAAAAATACTAGATAATTGCCGCTATAACACGTTTAGCCAGCACTTTAATTAAATGCGCGCGGTATTCAGCAGAAGCGTGCACATCTTCATTAAGACTGTCCACTGAAACAGAGATATCTTCAATAACTTCAGGTGAAAAATTAGCCTCTAGTGCCTGCTCCATCTCATGCACACGAAAAACATTTGGTCCAGCCCCTGTTACCGCAACCCTAATACCATCCTCATGCTCTGCCACCATTACCCCAACAACAGCATAACGTGATGCAGGATTTGGAAACTTGATATAAGCAGCACGCTTGGGAATAGGGAAACAAACCTCTATTACTAATTCATTACGTTTCAACGATGTTTCGAATAGACCAGTAAAAAAACTATCAGCATCAATGCTCCGGCTATTAGTTTGCACTGTTGCACCAAGACCTAAGACTGCAGCCGGATAATCAGCAGCAGGATCTGCATTGGAAATAGAGCCACCTATCGTTCCGCGATTCCTGACTTGAGGGTCGCCAATTGACTCAGCAAGATCAGAAAGGGCGGGAAGCATATTTCTTATCTCTGGTGCTGCTGCAACTTGAGTATGATTTGTCATAGCCCCTATGATCAACATATTTTGTTCCTGTCGAATACCCTTTAAATCAGCCAAGTCTGATAAATCAATCAAAGCAGAAGGGCTTGTAAGACGGAGCTTTAATGTTGGAATCAACGTCATACCACCTGCCAAAAACAAGCCTTCTTCGGCCTTTTCTGACATTTGGATAGCCTCTGAAAGCGAACAAGGGCGTTGATAGGCAAAGTTATACATGCTTACGAGACCTTCATAGTCTTAGCACCGGCGCTAATTGCCTTTACGATATTGTGATATCCAGTACAACGACATAGGTTCCCTTCTAACCACTCTCGAATTTCAGTTTCACTTGGATCAGGATTAATGGCAACCAGATTCAAAGCACTCATGATTATCCCGGGGGTACAAAAACCGCACTGTAAACCATGATGGTCCTTGAATGCTTGCTGCATAGGGTGAAGCACCTTAGTGCTCGTAAGGCTTTCAATTGTCTTAACCTCCATCCCCTCTGCCTGAACTGCAAGCATCGAACAGCTTTTTACAGATTGTCCATTCACATGCACCACACAAGCACCACATTGGCTAGTATCACAACCAACATGTGTGCCTGTTAAACCAAAGTGATCACGAATAAGTTGGACTAAAAGTGTCCAAGGCTCAACATCAGCTGAAACAAGCTTGCCATTTAAACTTAAAGTTACCTTCATTGTCATTCTAGAACCAAGGGAAGATGTCTATATGAACAAGAAGAATATCCCTTAATCAGATAAATAAGAAAGCAGTCTATGAAAAAAACAGGCCCCTTACGGGGCCTGAAAGCTAACTGTTTCTATAAAACTAGGTTTTTTTAGGGGTCATAGCTTGCAACTGGCGGCAGAAATGATCCTGTTCGTGGAGGTGGAATTTCCTCAGCTACCACAGGAAGAACTAATGTTCCTATTCCTTCAATAGTTGCTTCTATTGTCTCTCCAGGTTGCAAGAACCGTCTCTCACGGTAAGCCGTACCATTACCTGTACCTCCTGATGTGCCATTATTCAAAACATCACCAGGATACATAGTGATAATGGAGGTGCCATATTCAATTAACTCGTAGATCGAATGAATCATGTCGCCTGGACCTGCTCTTTGCATAACCTCACCATCCAGTTCGAGTACTTGCTCAAGGTTCTCCATTGGATCACCGTAAAACTCTTTAGGCACAATCCATGGCCCGAGAGGAGCAAAAGTATCGTGACCTTTACCAACTAACCAATCTGAACCCGGACGAGAGTTTGGTGGTCTCCGACCACGATCGGAAATGTCTAGGCTCACCATATAACCAAAGATATAGTCTTCGGCATTATCAGCTGACACGTATTTAGCGGTGCGACCAATTACCGTAGCAAGTTCTACTTCCCAATCGGTACGGTCTCGTCCATAAGGCAATACAACCGCATCCCCCTGACCAATAACTGCACCCTCAGTCGGCTTAATAAAGAGATATGGGATTCCTCGCTGTGCACGTCGGCGAGCTGCAGCAGCTGCCTGCTCCTCACCAGTAGTACCAGACTCTTCAACATGACTGTAAAAATTAACCGCAGCATTTAGCATTTTCCCCGGCATGAGAGGCGCTAAGGTACGAATGTCTTCAACATCATGAACAAAATCAGCGCGTGTGCGCCCACTCAGTCGTTCATTGCTTACGACATAGTTGACGATCTCATAGAGACGATACCTCAATCCGTATTCGTAACGGCCGATGAGTTCTCGCATATTTTCAGGCATAGGGATCGCCGGATAATCTGGGCCTTGTTCTATGGCCATATTAGCGGCATTCAGCTCTACTATGATTTGGTCTCGAAGAACAATACCTATAGTTTTGTCTCCCTCACCATGAATTTCAAAGGTGCCAAGCTTAAAAGGTTCAGCGCTGTTCATCGCGCTCTGTGCCGACACAAATGCCGGGCTCATACAAACCGTGAGTGCGATTAGGAATAGGGTGCGTTTCATTTTTCTCCCCTCAGTAATTATTATGTGCCATACGTGCCTATGGAGTAGCTCATAACTGTGGCTTTTGATAGCCAAGGTGTCAAGCAACTTGAACAATGTTTAATGGCTAACCACCTAAGTATTTTTCATCCGCAAACGGTCTTATATGACGTTTAGAGCATCATTTGCACAACTTATCGTCACCTTAAGTTGCGACAAAGAGAAGAAAGTGTACAGTCTTACCTAGTAAAGTAGGGTCATAATAGCGATTACCTCCTTTCATATAGATAATGTAAGTACTTTGGAATCAGTCTAATTCATAATAATAAGCATACTGGCAAATGTCATGGATACTTTACAGCTAAACTGAACTATTCAAAGCGGCATGAATACTTCTAAGGGGGCGCTTAGACCTCAGAAGGAAATAAGCTTCCTGAGAACGACTAGCCGGGGGAAATAATGAAATACCTAATATTTGCACTTTCAATTCTGCCAGCTATCGGATCCACCCATCATTCTCGAGCAGAATTCTCAACTGAACTTAGGGAAATCGAGGGGCGGATTGTCGAAATTGCCTGGCGAAACCCGCACCCCATTTTAACTCTTAGCGTTACTAGTGAAGCTGGAGAGGATGAGCTCTGGGAAGTGGAATCATGGTCATCGGCTAATTCACTCAACCGTAAAGGCGTCACGGGCGATGTGTTTGAGGTGGGTCAAACAGTACGCGCTGCTGTCCGTCCATCTGGTAGACGGCCAAGAATGTTACTTGGGGAAAGCATCTCGCTCGGAAATAGAACGCAGGCAGTGCTTAGACCAGGGTATGACCCCGTTTTTCCTGGTCAGGCCGTCTTGGGAGATGAGTCAATAACAAATGAAAGCAACAACTTTAGTGATACTAATGGACAAAATTTAGGTTTGTTCCGTATCTGGAGTCTTACAAATCGTGAAGGTCCAGGCGATCTTCCATTAACACCTGCTGCACTTGCAAACCAAGAGACTTATGATGAACTAACCGATCACCCTATGTGGAACTGTGACCCTATTGGAATGCCGGTTATCATGGATACCACCCTCCCCGTAGAATTTATAGATCAAGGTCAAGAGATTCATCTTCGTATTGAACAAGGCGATGCTTTACGCGTTATCCATATGCAATCTGCTAATAATTCAGCAGACTCAACTGCTTCAATCATGGGATATTCGACCGGTGAATGGGAAGGTAGTACGCTGGTTGTAACAACAACAGAAAGCAGCTACCCGTACCTTGACGATGACGGAGCCGCTAAAAGTGAAGATATGCGAATTGATGAAAGATTCACTCTGGGTGCTGACGGTAATTCGCTGAGCTGGGAAGCAGTCCTAACAGACCCTATTTATTTAAGTGCACCGATAAGTATGAGCATGAACTGGGAGTGGGTTCCAGAAGAAACTATTCAAGCCTGGGATTGTCTTGAATCAAGCTCGGGTCGTGAACTATAAAAATTAAACTTAGGTCGTTTTAAAAGTAAAACTTTATTTGGAGTAGACAATGTCTGTAATAAAAAAAATCAGCCAATATAGCTTGTCTTTTTTGTTTACCTCACTGGCCGTACTAGTAGCCACGGTGAACGCAAACGCTCAGTCCTTACCTAACCCTTATCGAATGGTCGATAGCTGGGCTCAGATGCCTGAAGGTAGAGAAATGGGAGCTTTCGGTGATATTACTATGGGCCTTGATGGCAACTACGTCTGGGCTATTGTGCGATGTGATGCCCCTGTGGAAATGTTTGGGTGGGAGTGCCTTGACTCAGATCTTGATCCCATTATCAAATTCGACCTTGATGGAAATGTTGTAGATAGCTTTGGTGGTGGGATGTTTATTTGGCCGCATGGTATTCATATTGATGATAACAGTAATGTCTGGGTAACAGATGGCGTTAGAGACAACAGAATACCAGAGGGTGATATGCGGGGTCATGCAGTATACAAGTTCAGTTCAACTGGCGAGCTATTAATGACACTTGGCACACCGGGGATTCCAGGAAATGGAGACTACAGCTTTAACTCGCCAAGTGATGTAATTACTGGTGACAACGGTAATATTTTTATAACTGATGGCCATGTTCCTGATGGCAATAACAGAGTCATGAAATACACAGCTGATGGTACATTCATCTCCTCTTGGGGAAAGACTGGTTATGGCCCAGGTGAATTTCGCGAATTACATGGAATCGCAATGGATTCCCGAGGCAGACTATTTATTGCTGATCGTTGGAATAGCCGAATACAACTTTTTGATCAAGAAGGAACCCACTTAGCAACATGGACACAGTTTGGACGTCCAAGCGGCGTCTTTTTTGATGATAATGATCGAATTTATGTGGCTGATTCGGAATCAGATGACCTACAAAATCCGGGATGGGAAATGGGAATTCGGATTGGAGATGCTGAAAATGGATGGGTTGATGAGTTCATACTTTTCCCTTGGGCTGATCCACGCTCACCTACCGGAAATGGAGCAGAATTCGTTGCGGTTGACCGTGAGGGTAATATCTATACTGGCGAGCCTCGTCCTAGGCAAGGGCGAAAATACGTTAGAGTCAGACCTTAGTGAGGCGAATTTACGGTAAAATCTGAGTGGATAATTTTTTCGAAAAACTTAATATTTTAGCGTTTCCTCTCCCAGCATTGATTCATACACTCGGAGGGCTTCTAGTACTTCTTATTGTTTCAGTGCTTGCTGATTTGATAATAAAGAAGCAACTGATGAGGATTGTCATGCTTGTGGCCGAGCGTACAACCCATCAATGGGATGACATTCTGCTAAAGCATAAGGTATTAGGTAGACTTGCCCAAACAGTACCCGCACTCATAATTTATTTTGGGATTATCTGGGTACCGGGTTTGGGCGATTTGCTACCTGCTCTAATTCGAAATATTTCCCTCGCCTACCTCGCCCTAATGTTTACCCTTTCTATAGGATCAGCCTTAACCGCAGCTAATGCCATCTATTCCATATACCCAATTTCCAAAGAACGTCCAATCAAAGGGTATATCCAAGTTATAAATATTATTGTTTATGTCCTTGGCGCTGTTCTTGTTGTATCTGCGCTTATCGACAGATCACCCGTAGTTCTGCTGACTGGGCTCGGCGCTATGACGGCAATTGTGCTGTTAATATTCAAAGACACAATATTATCCCTTGTAGCAAGTATCCAACTGACAAGTCTGTCAATGGTCCGAGTTGGTGACTGGATTGAAATGCCTCAGTACAACGCAGATGGCGATGTCATTGATGTCGCTCTACATACTGTTACTGTACAAAACTGGGATAAAACTATTACAACAATACCGACTCATCGGTTAATTGATGAGTCGTATAAAAACTGGCGAGGAATGTCGCAATCAGGTGGAAGACGCATCAAACGCTCGGTGAAAATTGATGTAAGCTCGATCCGATTTCTAGAAGATAAAGAAGCTAAAAGGTTTGAAGAGTTTGCCTTGTTACGCCAGTATCTTACGGAAAAAAAAGCCGAATTACATACATATAACGCTGCTCTAGATGCTCCAAATACTGCTAATGTTAATCTTAGGCGTCTTACGAATCTTGGCACGTTTCGAGCATATATATTTAACTATCTTAAGAACCACCCATGCATTCATTCCGATATGACTCTTTTAGTGCGGCAATTACAACCTGAAGAAACAGGAATTCCAATAGAAATATATTGCTTTACTAACACTACAGAATGGAATAGTTATGAAGGCATTCAAGCAGATATCTTTGATCATATTCTGGCCCAATGTAATGAATTTGGTTTGAAAGTTTTTCAGTCTCCTAGTGGGACTGATGTTAGAGCTTTAACAAGCTCTACTTAGGATTATCGACCAGTAGCAATCGTCTGCTTCTTGTAGATAAACCCGTGAGTATCCCCACCCACATCAACAAAATAACCTACAATCACACCATCCTCATTGAGGTCTGTAACGACTGTGGAAACAGCTCCTGGAAAATCCATAGTGGTATATGATCCAGCCCTCATCCAAAACCCATGTGTCCCAGTATCATCACTGTAACTGCCAACAACATCTCGGCGGTTATTGATTCCAAAAGCCCTAGTGGTACTAGCATTTGGGTAGTCGATTCTGGCATACACCCCATTGCGTAAAAAAAAACCGTGGTGTGCGCCTGCATCATCCTGATATTCTCCAACAACATCCCCAGTGTTATTTAAATCCCTGGCTATAGTCATTACTGCGTTAGGATAGTCTATCGATAGGTATTCAGTTCTATTTAAACGAAACCCATGCATTCCACCATTTACGTCCTCATACTGTCCTGCAATATCCCCTCGAGCGTTTATACCGTATCCATAGGTACTAATAGCTTCAGGAAAATTAATCGTCTTCATGCCATTTGATTGCATCATAAAAGCATGGTGCCTTTCATCTGAATCCAGGTAATCTCCAGTCAAACTACCATGCCTATTTATTCCCATTGCACGGGTATCAATCGAATCATCAATATCAACAGTTCGAAAAAAGCCCTGTGGATTCAGAGTAAACCCATAATTTCTATCATTACTAGCAGTAAATGTTCCCGACACAGTACCCGATAAGTTAACCCCAAGAACCCTTGTAGATGTAGAGCCGGGAAAATCTAGTGGCACATAGTCCTGACCATGGGCCAGGTGGAAAAAACAAGCCAATAGAATTAGGCAGACTAATCTCATAGGCCTAAATTCCTCGTAAAAAAAATTTATACTATCCCTATAAAGCAAAAATAAAATAAAAAAAGCTGCTTCATTTGATTTTCACGGGATACTGGAGCCTAGGTCAAGGATTAATGATAGTAAAGAGTCTAATAAACCAGAATTCTTATGACGCCTGACTTTAGAAACCAGAATGCCAGTTCATATAACACTAAATATTTATAATCCAAAAAAATAATTTTATAAAAGTGAAAAAAAATATTCTGGTAACAACAAAATGGGTTGAGGATCACCTAGATGATCCAAACATTCGCCTTATTGAAGTGGGGTCAGGTAATAATGAAGCCTATAAAAAGGCTCATATTCCAGGAGCTATCTGGTGGTTTTGGAAAAGTTACTGCTGGCATGAAACTAACCGGCAATTTATCACCCCAGAGAAGCTTGCAAAAAACTTAGGCGAAGTTGGTATTGGGCCCAATACTATATTGGTTCTTTATGGGGACCCGGTCCAGTATGGTAACTATGCCTTTTGGGCCTTTACTATGGCAGGACATGCCGATATTCGTTTGTTGGATGGTTCCCGAAAAAAATGGCTGCAAGAAGGCCGAAAGATGACTACAGAAATCTCTGATTTCCCTCCAGTGATTTATCCGTCTACCAATCCAGATAGTTCAATGCGGGTTGATCGCGAAAATATACTCGCCAACTTAGATAACCCTCAACGCCTATTGCTAGATCTACGATCACCAGAAGAATACAGCGGCGAGCGCGTTATTGAATATGGGTCTTTCGATCATGGCGCCGAACGGGGTGGGCGTATACCTGGGGCACTTCACCTTCACTACAAGGACTTACTAAACTCTGATGACAGCTATAAATCAGAAAAAGAACTAAGCGCCATATTTGGCGCAGCCGGTATTACAAAAAACGTTAACATAGAAATTGTCTGCTATTGTCGTTTAAGTCACCGTGCCTCACTAGCATGGTTTGCACTAACACACATTCTTGGTTACAAAAATATCAAGATTTACGATGGTTCATGGACAGAATGGGGCAGTATTGTCGGCGTCCCCATTGAAAAATAGACTGTCCCTCTATGCTTGAAATGATTCACTAACCGATTAATTTCAATTGATAGGGGGGCCCTCCTCTAATCTTTCAATTACGACAGACTCCAGACTGGTCAGACTACCAGCAAGGCCTACTGCTAGGGCAGCTTCATTGTCAGCCCCATTGAGTTTCTGCTGAAGTGACAACAATGCGCCAGCACGGTTACCGCTTCCACAATGGACTAGAACTGGGCCTTGTGTCCGATCAAGCACCTGATTCAGAAGCTCTGCATTCTCATATGTAACACCAGCCGCCCCATCTACAGGGATAGAAACATAGGACATGCCAAGTCGTTCAACCTCTAGCTGCTCTTCAAAACCTCGTTCTTCCTCGGGACGACGAAGATCAATGATTGTGGCATAACCTGAGTCCGCCAAAGCCTTTAAGGCATTAACATCTGGTTGAGCTGCTGTAGTTACACTTTCTAAAGGCTCCCCACGATTACGTAAGGTGCCATCTTGTGCATAACTAGTCCAGGCAAAGGCCAGTAGAAATGTAACTATCGGCCAACTCAATATTTTTATTATTTTCATAGTTTCCCCCTACAAATCTTTTAAGTAACAACCTCTATCGTAATTATTACTGGTATTGTTACATACTTAAATATTACTTAAATTGTAGAACTAAACCACTATCATCTAGCCGCAATGTTCGTTTCCCTCTACCATTCTAAAAAAACTATAATTTTTAAAAAAATGAGAACTCAATGACAGCCTTTGCAAACTCAAAACGATTAACCTCTAACGGCGCAAAATCTATGATGAGCGCAGCTATCGGGGAAGCTAACGCATTGAGAATAGCTGCCACCATAGCTATTGTTGATGCTGGCGGTCACCTCCTATTGCTTGAGCGCATGGATGGTGGACGCTTTCACACTGTACATTCTTCACTGACCAAAGCCGTCTGTGCTTCATCTAACCGTCGCATAACTACTACCCAAGGAGCTCAAGGCCAAGACCTTGATGTACTTCATGCTATCGGGCTTTCTCTGGCTGCGGGTCCTGAGCGTTGGACAGCAATGGAAGGAGGATACCCTGTATTTGTAGATCAAGAATGCGTTGGTGGTATTGGTGTTAGTGGAGGAGATTGGGAGCAAGACCAAAAAATTGCTGATGCTGCAGTTGCAGCTATTGATGCAACTATTGGTAGTTAAGACATTGCGAAGCTCTAAGCATCTAATTTTCTTGTCTTTATTTCTTTTCGGATCAGCAGGATTTTCACAATATCCAGATCGAGCCATTGAGTTTGTTATTCCCTTTGATGCGGGTGGTGGGGCTGATATTGAAGGACGACTGCTCGCAGACCAAATGAGTAACGTACTAGGTGTGCCAGTTGTACCCGTTAATAAGCCTGGAGCAGGAGGTGCAGTTGCTTACACATATCTAATGAACTCAGCACCAGATGGTTATGTCGTAATTTGGAACTCCACATCAATTCTAACCATCACAAATCTGGGGTATGTGCCTTTTACGTATGACGCACTGGACCATGTAGGACGCGTGGAATTTCAGCCGCTAGTTTTGGCGGTAAGTGCGAACTCTCCTTGGAATAACCTTGAAAGCTTCGCGGCAGACTGTACTAGTGGCAATCAAGTTTTGAAGCTTGCTAATTCTGGTACAGGTAGTGGCACACATCTAGGCGCATTGTCGATAACGAGCGCAATAGGCTGTGAGACCCTGCACTTACCTATTGGAACCCGGCGACGAAACGCATCGGTTTTAAGTGGAGAAGCTGACGGTATGATTGCGCCACTCACAGGTGTTATAAATCTTGCTAAAGCAAATCGACTAAGGGTTTTAGCTACGCTTAGCGCTGAAAGAAATTCAGTTATCCCCGAAGTGCCTACTGCCACCGAACTTGGTATCAGCTCTTTATTTGATCTTTTTCGAGGTTTATCCGTTCCAAAAGGTACACCGAAAGAAGCCATAGATCGCCTAGCCGAGGCCATGATAGGGGCTGCAAAATCTGAGGGATTCATGAGGTTTTCTGAAGAGGCAGGATTCACAGTTGAACCTATGGAGCCAGCTGATTTTGAGATGCTGCTTGCGGCTGAGGACAACAAGATCAAGATGATTCTAGAAAATACCGAATTTATTATGCCAAATAACAACTAAATTAGTATTATGATGATGGCCCAACGAAATCTTATTGCAGGCGTCATACTAACTGCATTAGGAGTTTTTTATGGCTTATTAACGGTTGGGCTTCCCAATCTAAGCTTACCCGGAACACCAGGGCCAACATTGTTTCCCTGGCTTATCACAACTGGATGGGTTGTATTATCATCAGCTCTGCTTTTGTTTGGAATGCTAGGAGTACGCAACCAATCAAAAGAAACAGAAAAAAGAAGTATTCCTAAAAAACCCTTTATAGTGCTAATCGCTTTCTTAGCATATCTGGCCGTACTTCCGTTCATTGGTTTTATCTTATCAAGCACTTTCTTTTTTGCTGGTCTTATGTGGCTCTATGGAGAACGCCATAAGGTCAAAATCACACTTACATCTATCATTCTTCCCTCGATGATTTTTTATATATTCTCAACTGGATTGGGGATTTTTCTCCCAAATGGACCTTGGTAAGAAAATAGTTATGAATGGTGATGTTCTTCAAGGTTTTCTTCAGGCTATCCAACCCACAAGCTTAGCGGCAACAGCAATTGGCTGTTTTCTAGGGATCGTTTTTGGAATGATTCCTGGCATGACAATTTCATCGGGGATAATCATTCTTCTACCCCTGACTTTTGTGCTTGACCCTTCTATCTCAATCTCTCTGCTCCTTGGTCTCTACGTAGGAGGGATGCTTGGCGGTAGTTTTTCAGCAATTCTTTTAAATATTCCAGGAACGCCATCTGCTGCGGCCACAGCCCTGGATGGGTATCCACTTTCAGTGCAGGGGGAACCTGGGCGAGCTTTGGGTGTTGCCGTTCTAGCAAGTTTTGTGGGTGGCCTTTTCAGCTTCCTATGTCTATTTTTAATTGCACCAAGACTAGCTGATTTAGCTCTAAGCTTTAGGGCACCTGACCTTTTTAGTCTAGTGTTTCTTGGACTCACTGTGATTTGTTCTTTTGCTGCCAAATCCTGGATAAAAGGGTTGCTGTCCGCAGTTATTGGTTTAGCAATCGTCACCATAGGTCAGGACCCAATTATGGGAACTGCTCGCTTTACCTTTGGCGATGCAAACCTACTCTCTGGAGTCAATTTTCTAACTGCACTTATTGGTCTTTTTGCGATACCGCAACTGATTCAAAGCCTTGGTGAGGGACAAATAATAAATAACACAACCCAACCAGCATCAATGTCGTTCAAAAAGCTACTTCCGGCATCGATTGATATTAAGCGTATGCGCTTGCCAGTAAGTATTGGTGGGATCGTAGGATCGTTATTAGGTATGTTACCGGGTGCTGGAGGACCAATTGCGGCTTTTATGAGCTACGACTATACCCGTAAAACAACTGATGACTCTCAAAAGTTTGGTAAAGGAGCTATTGAAGGAATTGCGGCCCCTGAGGCAGCTAATAACGCCGTCACCGGAGGAGCATTAGTACCTATGATGACACTTGGGATACCTGGCGATCCAGTCACTGCAATACTAATTGGCGCTCTACTTATTCATGGACTTGCACCAGGACCTCTACTTTTCATTGAACGCGCTGATTTTGCATATGGGGTTATCTTCTCATTCTTTTGGGCAAACATATTTAATTTAATCATTGCGCTTGCTGCACTACGCTTACTAGTGAAACTTGTAGCTACACCACGGTCTATTCTTATGCCCACAATCGCCATCCTATGCGTTGTTGGTTCTTACGCTTTGCGTAATTCATTATTTGACGTCTATGTAATGTTTTTTTTCGGATTACTTGGTCTTGCTATGAAATGGCTAGATATACCCGTAGTCCCACTATTGCTAGCACTGGTACTAGGACGTCAGCTAGAAGAAAATTTAAGAATTGCTTTGACAGGCTCTCAGGGCGACATATCAGTATTCTTCACATCTCCCTTCAGTGCTTTTTTTCTAGGCATTGCTGTCATTTCTATCATTTGGTCAATTAAAAATACCCGAAAGGTACGATCAAAAAATATAACTACATAATTTATACATGAGGTTTAATAAATGAGTTTAGAACCAGTACGCGTTGCAGCCTTAGGCATGGGATGGTGGTCAGACGTACTTGCAGATGCTATAGGGCGAACTACAGCTCTGGAGATAGCATCCTGCTACACAAGATCTGAAGACAAACGAAATGCTTTTGCCTCAAAATATAATTGTATA
>JAQWRR010000011.1 GCA_029243585.1 Gammaproteobacteria bacterium | reverse complement strand
GCTGCTTAATCGTTTGAAAGAGGGATTGGGATTTGTTCCACGTTGTGTCTTACATCAGGGAGCTTGTTCTGTAACTACAGAATGGGATGGACGCTACATGATGGAAACAAATTATAGATATTCAAAGGACTTGCTGCATTATTGCCTTGATGAAAAAGTGCCTTTTATTTATGCCTCATCCGCAGCGGTCTATGGAAAAAATAGCACCTTCGTAGAGGAACCAAACAATGAAAGGCCATTAAATGTTTATGGTTATTCTAAGCTTCTCTTTGATAATTATGTTCGACGCAACCGTAACATTCACAATTGGGAAGGAGAGACTCAAGTAGTGGGATTACGTTATTTCAATGTTTACGGACCGGGTGAGGCTCATAAAGCCGGAATGGCAAGCGTAGCTTTTCATTTAAACCAACAGTTACTGTCAGATGGTGAAATAAGACTATTTGAAGGAAGTGATGGTTATGAGAATGGTGATCAGCGACGAGATTTTATCCATATAGAAGACGTGGTTAAGGTGAATTTGTGGTTTCTTGAGAATGTAAAAGTGCGTGGCATATTTAATGTCGGAACTGGAAAAGCTTCGACCTTTAATGGCTTGGCTGATGCAGTTATTGGTTGGCATGGTAGAGGAAACAAACGCTATATTCCCTTCCCAGAGAGCCTCATAGGGTCTTATCAGAGCTTTACGCAAGCAGACATAGAAAAACTTAGGACTGCTGGTTATAAGGATCAATTTATGGATGTTAATGTCGGCATTAAAAAATACCTCGATGTGCTTAACACTCCTGATAGACACATGTAGTAAATAGTGAGTGCAAATATGAAGAGGCTAGTTGTGGGCCCGTCGTGGATTGGCGATATGGTCATGGCTCAGTCCCTTTATAAGTCTTTAATTAATCGAGAACCTGACAGCAAGATACACGTTGTTGCCCCTACTTGGTCAATTCCTGTATTAGGTAGAATGCCGGAGGTCGATCGAATTCTAGAATTTCCTGTAGGCCATGGTGAGCTAGCTCTAAAAAAACGTTGGGAATTTGGTCAGAAACTTCAGAAGGAAGGATACGAGCAAGCTATTATTTTGCCTAGGTCCTTAAAGGCCTCTCTAATGCCATTTTTTGCTTCTATTCCATTACGCACAGGTTATCGAGGAGAGTGGCGTTTTGGCTTAATAAATGACATGCGTTTATTTGATAGTTCTATTTTAAACCAAACTGTTAAGAGGTTTGTTTTTTTGGGTCTAAGTTCTGATAAGGATGAATTGCCTTCTGTGCCCAATCCTGAGCTTTTTACCGACACAGAAAATCTTCTTCTTGTTGCTGATCGATTGAAACTTAACCTAGAAAAACAATCTGTTGTCATGATGCCAGGAGCAGAATATGGGCCAGCTAAACGATGGCCAATAGACAAATACGCTCAGCTTGCGTCGCGGTTAGTAAGTGTTGGGTTGCAAGTGTGGATTCTTGGCTCTGAAAAAGAAGCTAAGCTTGGTAATGCTATTAGTAACTTCGTTAAAAATCATAATGTGATTAATTTATGTGGTAAAACCAGTCTAGAGGATGTGATTGATCTCATTGCTGCAGCTAAGGTGGCGGTTACAAATGATTCTGGACTAATGCATATTGCTGCTGCAGTTAAAACTCATGTAATTGGATTATATGGCTCTTCATCACCATCATTTACACCGCCACTTACTGAAACAAAAGATATTTTTCATCTCGATTTGGAGTGTAGTCCTTGTTTTCGACGAGAATGTCCTTTGGGTCATTTTAGATGTATGAAAAATATTGAGGTAGGGGAGATATGTAGTGCGGTTATAACGGTACTAGGTGGCACGAAAATGGAATATCAATCCTGATTTTTTGAGTTGTAGAGCTAAGGAGTAAAACTTGATGCTCAATCCTCATGTTAAGACAATGCAAGCATCCTCTATTCTATTTGATAGAAACGCATATGCGAATATTTCTGAGGATTGGTTTCTGGAGTCTTATTGGCATGATCATCAGCTCGTGATTAATGAGATTTCTGGAAGAGGAAGCGTCTTTGTAGTTCGTCAGGAGGAAGAAACATGGGTTCTTCGGCACTACCGAAGAGGCGGTTTTATGATGCAATTGACTGAAGATAGTTATGTATGGACAGGGTTGGAACGGACCCGTTCTTTTAGAGAGTGGCATCTGCTCCACGAGCTCTATAATCGGGGATTACCAGTTCCTTGTCCGGTAGCTGCCCAAGTTATAAGGCACGGGATTTTTTATCAGGCTAACATCATCACACAGTGCATAGAACATACTCGCTCTTGGGCATCAATGGTGATTTCTGGACAGGCACAGAAATCACAATGGGAAGGTGTTGGTATGACGCTACGGAGATTTCATGATGAGGGCGTGAACCATGCGGATTTGAATGCGCACAATATTCTTATTGATACTTTTAACCGTGTCTTCCTTGTTGACTTTGATCGCAGCTCAGTTGTTAGCGATGGTTCTTGGAAAAAGACTAATATTAAAAGGCTTTTCCGGTCTTTGAGAAAACTTTCTCTTGAAACTGGCGCAAGATTTGATGAAATAGGCTGGAAAGAATTATTACGTGGTTACAACTCTGGTTTATAGATATCCGGATAGGTTTCCGGTCTGCCCTTAAATCGTCGATAGGTCCACATATATTGTTCTGGCGCTAAGCGAATATAGCTCTCTAACTGTTTAACTAGTCGGCTAGTATCTGCGGCTACATCATCTGTTGGAAAATCATTTAGTGGTGCGCCAATGTTAGCTAAGTATCCTTGTTTTCCGGGTAGCCGTCTAAAAAAATAGGTTAATACTGTGGCCCCGGTTATTTTAGCTAGTTTACTAACAGTTGTTGTTGTGACTGCTGGTTCACCAAAAAAAGGTATGAGTTCGCTGTTACTGCCTTTATTTGCAAGATCTGCAAGATAACATACAGATCCATTATTTCTTAAGGCTCTTACCATTGCGCGTATATTGTCGCTTGGAATTTGCTCCTCAACTTGTCTTCTTCTTCCACGATGTATTAGATAATCAATCATCGCGTTAGGTTGTGGACGATAGATTGACTTCATTCCCGGAAAATATTCTCCAAGTACTGATGTACTAGTTTCCAGAGTCGTAAAATGTGCGGCAAGAATTATGATTCCCTTGCCTTTTTCTCGGGCATGTTCGATATGCTCTATCCCTTCTACATTGACTAATTTCAGCAGTCGATTTGTAGAAGAAAACCAGCCTAAGCCCATTTCTGAAAATGCAGCACCTACAGCCTCAAAATGTTCCTTTGATAAATTATATTTTTCTTTTTTTGAAAGATTAGGAAAACATATTTCTATATTTTTTTTGACGGTATGGCGTGTTTTTTGAGCAAAATAAAACCCAATACGACCAAAATATTTTCCTATATTAATTTGCCAAGGATATGGTAGAACTGCTGCTAATTTCATCCATCCAAGCAAGAGCCATGTGGGCAAATAGCGTGGAGATAGAAAACCTTTTTGAATTAAATAATGTTGCTCTGAAGGCATGTTCAAGTTTGCTCTGTTATGTCACTAATGAGGATTATTCTGATTGTAAATATCAATGTATTTTTCTGGCCGCCCCTTGAATCGCTTGTGAATCCACGCATATTGTTCTGGGCAGGTTCTTATATAGTTTTCAAGTTCTTTCATTAGTGTTGCTGTGTCTTCTACAGGGTTATCGGTTGGAAAGTTTTCAAGTGGTGGACAGATTTTTATAACATAGCCACTATCATCTTCAATACGTTTATAAAAAACCCTGAGAAGAGTTGCCCCACTCAACTTAAGAAGCCTGGTTGTAGCTGTACTAGTCATTGCTGGCTCACCAAAAAATGGCACCAGCGCACTATTTTTTCCTGTGTAACACTGGTCAGTTAAATAAATAACCGCTGAATTGCTATTTAGACTTTTCACAAGATCTTTAACACTATACTTAGAGAATAGCTCATCAAAACTTCTTAGGCGTCCTCTACGCATAATTTCATCTGCGAGCTTATTTCGCATTGGTTTATACATTGCAGTTAGTTTAGGACATAAAGGCTTTATGGCAGGGTATATAATTTCCAGAGGTGTAAAGTGACCACAGAATAAAAGAACGCCTTTGCCTTTATCTAATGCTTTTTTAAGGTGCTCTTGTCCTTCAATCCTTACTATTTTTTGAACTGTCTCTTCTGAACTGAACCATCCCATAGCTATTTCCGAGAAAGCAGCACCCATAGATTCAAAATGCTTCTCAATTAGAATGCCTCTTTCTTTTATTGAGAGTCTTGGAAAGCATACTTCTAGATTTTTTTCTGCAATATGACGCCTTTTTAAGAGTAATCGACCAAGTAGCCTACCTATATATTTGCTAATTTTGATTTGCCAGTGCAAAGGTAGTATTAGACTGGTGCGTAGCCAACCAAATAAAAACCATATCGGCCAATACCGAGGTGTCCAGTACTTTATAAGCCAGGATTTTTTATGTATTGCCATTGTCTGCAGAGTATAGGAACACTTCATAAATTTCTAACAATGAAATATTCTGAGCTTTTCCTAAGCAAGGCTCTAATACGTAACAGCCTATAAGCTTCATAAACGAGTGATTACTCGTTGATCTGTAATAGCGACATGCTATAGAGTCCTAGGGTGAATAAAAAAATAAAAATAAGCACATTTTTCTTGGCTATGCTTATAGTTTGGAATGGTCCTATAAGTGGCAATGATTTAACTTCTAACTATGATCAAGCAGATCAGGCCCTTATTATAAAATCTGAGCGTAAGCTCTATCTCTACAAAGCAGGTAAAGTATTACAGGATTTTGATATTGCCCTTGGCTTAGTACCAGAAGGACCAAAAGAGCGTTCTGGGGATTTCCGTACACCGGAAGGCCATTATTACTTAGAGACTAAAAATCCTAATAGCAACTATTTTCTGTCTATTAAGATTTCCTATCCAAATGAACAGGATATCGCTAAAGCAAGGGCGCAAGGCGTTGATCCAGGCGGACAGATAATGATTCATGGTCAGCCTAATGAATCTAGATACTCCGCACTTCGTGCTCAGGGGTTAGATTGGACTGATGGGTGTATTGCAGTATCGAATTCTGACATGGTGGACATTTGGTTGATGGTAGAAGATAAAATCCCTATTGAAATACGCCCCTAAAAGTTTTCAGTATTGACTCTGGCCTTCTTACTACTGATAGTTGGTAATGTCTTGAAATTTCCAGACGGATGCCCCATTTATTTCGATAATTAAGGTATTTTGGAGTGGCTGATGACCAAAGCTCAAGAGCCTGAGGTATTCAGTTTTCAGGCCGAGGTGAAGCAATTGCTTCACCTTATGATTAATTCTCTTTATAGCAATAAGGAAATTTTCCTGCGGGAATTGATTTCTAATGCGTCAGATGCAAACGATAAGCTTAGATTTGAAGCTCTTGAAAGGCCAGAGCTTTTAACAGAAACAACGGATTTTGAGATAACCATAACACTTGACCCAGATAATCGACGTTTGACGATAAGCGATAACGGCATTGGTATGAGTCGTGATGAGATCATCCAGCAGCTTGGTACAATTGCTCATTCAGGGACAGCACAATTTATTGAGTCTCTGAGCGGGGAAAAAAAACAGGATTCTCAGCTTATAGGTAAATTTGGTGTTGGCTTTTACTCTGCATTTATCGTAGCAGAAAGGGTTGAAGTGTATAGCCGTAGAGCTGATTTGACCGCACAAGAGGGGGTTCGCTGGGAGTCAGCGGGCGATGGGGATTACTCTCTAGAAACTGCAGAAAAGCAGGATAGAGGTACCATTATCACCTTAACTCTAAAACCAGAAGAAACAGAGTTTGTTGATAATTTCAGGGTAAGTGCACTTATACGAAAGTATTCTGACCATATAGGGTTTCCAGTACGAATAAAAAATGGGGAAGAGGATGTTACTGAAGACCCTGTTAATAAAGCTCAAGCATTATGGACTAGACCAAGAACTGAAATTAACGATGATGAGTACGTAGAGTTTTATAAACACCTAGCGCATGACTTTACAGACCCATTAATATGGAGTCATAACAAGGTTGAGGGGAAACGTGAATATACAAGCTTGATGTTCATTCCAGCATCCGCTCCTTTTGATCTATGGAATAGAGAATCTCCGAAGGGGATCAAGCTTTATGTTCAGAGAGTCTTTATCACGGATGAAGCTACGCAGTTTCTTCCACTTTATTTGAGATTTATGCGTGGAATAGTAGATTCCAGCGATCTTTCTTTAAATGTTTCCCGTGAATTATTGCAACAAGATCCTACGGTTGGTTCTATTAGAAATGCGCTGACTAAGAGGTGCCTTACCATGATCGAGAAGCTCTCAAACTCAGAACCAGAAAAATATGGAATATTTTGGAAGGAGTTCGGAGCAGTGGTAAAGGAAGGGTTGGCAGAGGACCCGTCTAATAGTGAAAAAATAGCTGGATTAATGCGTTTTAATAGCACGATTTCAGAGGGGCTAGATCAGGATCGATCATTAGATGCATATCTTGATGCTTTATCAGATGGACAGGACAAGATCTATTACCTTATAGCGGAGTCCCCAACTTCAGCCAGAAATAGCCCACACCTGGAATCCTTACGTGAGCGAGGGATTGAGGTTTTACTACTTGCAGACCGTGTTGATGAGTGGGTTATGCAGCATCTCACAGAGTTTAAGGGCAAGTCTTTTAAGGACATTGGGCGCGGAGATCTTGAGTTAGATGATGAGAATGACACTAAAATTGTTGAAGCTGAGCCAACAAAAAAAGAAAAAGAAGTGCTCAAACGCATAAAAAGTCTTCTCAAAGATAAGGTTGATGAGGTACGAATTAGCTCGAGATTAAAAGAATCAGCTTCTTGTCTGGTACTAGGTGAGCAGGATCTAAGTTTTCAAATGCGACAGATGCTCAAGGCTAGTGGGCATGAAACTCCAGATTCTATGCCTTCATTAGAGCTTAATCCGAATCATCTTTTGGTTAGGCAACTGATGGAGAAGGAAGGGGATGAGCAGTTTGAATCTCTCTCCTGGATTTTATTGGAGCAAGCATTTTTAATAGAAGGGAGGCCTTTAGAGGATCCGGTTTTATTTGTTCAGCGAGTGAATGATTTAATTGCTAAATAGAATTGGTAATCTGTCAGATAATAGAATACAAGATAAAGTTGCTTAGTTTAAAGAAGAGCTCAAGCGCTTTGAGAATATAAAAATATCCGTTTTAAGATAAAAGAATAGAAAATTTTTAATTTCTAAGACTAAATAGTGAAAAACCGATAATCAGTTACCACCTGATGATATGAGTGAGGGGAAATATGGGAATAAAATCAAAAACAGTCACAGATGAACTACGGGCTAAGTTAACAGAGGAACAGTTTCGAGTAACACAGGAAGCTGGCACTGAGACAGCATTTACAGGAGAGTATAACGATAACAAGGCTGATGGCACGTATCGATGTGTTTGTTGTAATAACATGCTATTTTCGTCTGATAAAAAGTACGATTCAGGTTCTGGTTGGCCTAGTTTTTGGTCTCCTGAAGCAGAAGATGCAGTTTCGACGACTGAGGATAATAGTCAGGGTAGAACACGGGAAGAAGTACTATGTTCAAAATGCAATGCGCATCTTGGCCATGTGTTTTCCGATGGCCCTCAGCCAACCGGACTCCGATACTGCATCAATTCCGCGTCCCTGGATTTTGATGAATCTGATTGACGTTTTTTTTGACTGATTTTCAGGTTAATGTCTAGCTAACTGTTTTTACAGGGCATTTTCTATTAGTAGATGGTTTATTTGCTTTTTATACCAAAGGCAGCTTGTGTTGTATTTCATCAGCACCCCATTTAAAGGGACAGAATAATAAAGTGGGGTATAACATTGTAGGAATGATTTTGCCGTAGGTCTGTTTGATCTATTTGAAAGATGCTCAATCAGGACTAATTGGTTGAACTTGCTTTAATTATCAGTGTGGGCAACTTCTTATGGAACAACTATTAGAATACTTAATATAAGGCTTTCAGATGTTAAAAAGACTGCGTGAAATGATTACTGGTAACTTTGTAAAATCTGTTGAAGGAACAGAGGAACGAGAACATGCATTACGGCTGGCGACAGCTACTCTTCTTGTTGAGGTGGTTAGGGCTGATCAAGAAGAGGCAGTTGTAGAGGAAGAGGTTGTTTTAAAGCAGCTTGGTAATTTTTTTGATTTATCGAAAGAAGAAACCTCTTTGCTTGTTCAAGCAGCAGAGCAAGAGGCTGATTACGCTGTTTCTCTTCAATCTTTTACTAGGGAGCTCCATGAGAATCTCGCTATTAACGAAAAACATGTAGTTATCGAGATGCTTTGGCGAGTTGCCCTTGCAGACAGTGAATTAGATAAGCATGAAGATTATTTAGTCCGAAAAGTAGCAGATCTACTTTATGTGCCTCACCAAGACCTCATCAGAATCAGAAACCGTGTTAGTGACGATCTGGCTTGAGACACAAAATTTTATAAGAATTTTTATCGTAAAAAATTTGGTAGTGGTACTGCCATAAGACCTGCTTGTAGAAGTATTAAGGCCAACATAGGCGAGAAATCGAGTCCAGCTATGGAAGGTAGCATGCGTCTTAGAGGACGAAGTAAGGGTTCATTCAGCTGGTTAAGCACTAAAGAAATTGGGTTATAACCATGCTGGCCAAACCAACTTAGTATTACATACATAAAAATACTAACGGAATAGAACCATAGAGCCAAACCAACTAGTCTATATAAAACTAATAGTAATAACGGGAAAGTGCTAACCGAAAGCCCGGCAAGGGTAATAAGCACCCAAGTTACAATGATTTCCAGGGTAATTAAAACTACAAGAGTAGAAGTATCAATGCTTTTAGAAGCGGGGACAACACGTCTTACCGGATTAACTAACGGGCTCGTTATTTTTACGATTGCTTGTGTGAGAGGGTTGTAAAAATCAGCTTTGATCCACTGGAGGATAAACCGTAATAGGAACGCTAGCAGATAGAAATCTGTCAATGTTCTAATCAAAAAAAATAGCGAATCTTCCATATCAATATATTTAAAACTTATTAGTTTGGAACAGAATCATGATACGTTGTTATCGTTCATGTAAGAGAGTTTAGTAGTATTTTATCCAAGTCTTGGGCCAAAGATAGCGGTTCCTACTCGAACAATTGTACTTCCATTAAGAATAGCTTCTTCTAAGTCAGATGACATCCCCATGGAAAGTGTATCCATAGGAATACCTTCCGAGATTAATTTTTCCTTTTGCTCGCGAAGTTCTGCAAAAAATGATCTGGTGTTATCTGAGGTTTTTGTTATTGGCGGTATCGTCATTAGACCGCGCAGTCTAAGCTTAGGTAATCCCATGATTTCACGGGCAAGATTAGCAACATTACTTGGTTGAACGCCGTTTTTTTGAGTTTCATTTGCCTGATTTACCTGAATACATACATTTAGTTTTGGTAATTGATGAGGTCGATGGCTATTTAAACGCTCCGCAATTTTTAATCGATCTACGGTATGAACCCATTGGAATTTTTCCGCAATATCTCGGGTTTTATTAGACTGGATTTTTCCAATAAAATGCCAATTTATATTTAAATGCTTTAGACAAGATATTTTTTCAAGGGCGTCCTGTAAGAAGTTTTCACCAAAATCCATATGACCCATTCGAGAAAGAGTTTCAACTGCAGCAGTAGTTTGTTTTTTGCTTACAGCAAGAATAGAGATTAACCCTGGATTTCTTCTAGCCATAAGTCGTGAATCTTCCACTCTTTTTTTTACGTCAATTAAACGCATTTTTAGTTTATCTTCTTCGCAAGATAGAGGCTTTAAAGAGTTATTCATAAGTTACATGCATAGGTTGTTGTGCTTAATATAGTTGGTAAGCATCGAAAACTGGACCATCTACGCATACACGTTTCATGGTGGGCCCTTCTGCTGTATTTAATAACACTGTGCATCCGGCACAACCTCCAACACCGCATGCCATAAATTCCTCTAGAGCAAGCTGGCAAGGCAAATCAAAGTCTTTAGCTAAATCGGCAGTGGCTCTTAGCATGGCTGTTGGGCCGCAACCCATTAGTTGAACTTTTTTTCGCTCATCGACCGAAAGGTTTTTTAACCATATGCTAGCAAGTTCCGGTACAAAGCCATTAAAACAGCCTTCATAGTTAGCTTTACTTGCAGCTCTAGAAGGTATTCCCCATCCTTCTAATAGTTCGAAACTGTGTGTTGATGAGGGTGGCATTCCAGGCACAGAAATTACGGCATCACTCAAATCAAAAGGGAAAGGAACCTCTGACCCCATCAAGACTAATACCTTAAAGCGGTCATCCTTTAGTAAGCTTTCGGCAAGGAAAATCATTGGGGGTATACCTACACCACCCCCGATAGCAAGGATTAAGGGTCTATTTGGGTCAGGTTTAAACCCATTGCCAATAGGACCTAGCATACTGAGCGTGTCACCCTTGATTCTATATTTAAGTGAAGTTAACCCAGCCCCAACTGGTTTATAGAGGAAATCTATCCATCCTTTTTCTTTGTTAGTCCGCATAATAGATAGCGGTCTTCGCATGGAGATGGTTTTATCACAAGTTAAGTGAACAAAGCTTCCTGGTGTCGCATCAGAGGCACATTTGGGTGCGTATACCCGTAAAACATGCTGGTCTCCAGCAAATGATTTTTGAGAGACTACAATTGCTTCTTCCATATAAATTGTATTTCTAGTCATTCTATAGTCCAAGGAAGAATTTTCTCAGATTTACGGTTTTAGAGAATCGGTCATATTCTAATCAAGTTTACTATGTATCCATTGTTCAGCAATTAGACAGGCAGCCTGACTATCAATATGCTCTTTTTTTATCCTATTTTTCATTAAGCCAGATTCTCGATACTCTCTGAGCCGTGATTCCGCAGCACGCGAGGTAAAAGATTCATCTACCCTTGAAACAGGCAAGAAATAACGTTTTTCTAAATTATTGGCAAAGTCATCAGCTTTAGTAGAAATAGTGTTTGATTTGTTTGGGTTAGGTAATCCTACGATTAGTTGTGCTGGATTCCATTCATCTATCAGATTATCCAATTTGTTCCAAGGTAACCTAGACCCAACAACTAAAGCATTGAGTGGAGTAGCTGTTCCAGTTAATAAGTTACCAGAGGCGATGCCTATTCGTTTCAGACCAAAGTCATAAGCAATTAATAGATTTTGATTGGCCTTGCTACTCAACGCAGACAGTCCTTTGCCAGGTTAGGCATGCCCTGCATAGGTTGAAAGTTGGGAAATATCTATACCAAGAAGAGCTGCTGCTGCCTCTCGACGTTTTTCAAAAGGCGTGTCAAACAGGATGATTGGATTAGCAGGAACACTTAACCAAGCATTAGCAGTAAGCTCTGCTTCAAGCTGACCGGCATCCCATCCAGCATAACCTAGAGCAACCAAGCTATCCTGAGGGCCTTTTCCTTGAGCCATAGAATTAAGAATATCCTGGGAGATTGTGACTTTGATTCCAAGGTCGCTAGGATCCAGTGTCTTATCATAGCTTTCGTTAGACTGGTGCAGTACAAATCCCATTTCCTGTTGGATTGGACCACCACCGAGGACTGGCTGTGCTGCTTGTTTTTTATCAATTGCATCGAAGGAGAGTTGGTCAAAAATTTCGGACACTCTCATATCTAGAGGGCGGTTAATGATGATACCCATTGCCCCCTTCTCGTCGTGTTTGCAAACATATGTCACTGTTCCATCAAAATTTGGATCCTTCAAGGAGGGCATTGCAATTAACAAATGATTTTGTAGACCTGTACTCAATTTTTTATACCGCTAACATTTAATTAAATTTGATTATCTCATCGGTTTGCTAACTGTTGCTACGGAATTTTTTCCGTTAACTAATTTTAATCAGCTATTAATTAATATTAGGGAAAAAGCGCCATTCATAGGCAAAACGCAAAGCCTCATGATCTTGCAGCACGGATTCGGGAGGAGGGTCAAATGGTTCGGCCAAGCGTAGAATATTCAGTGCTGCTTGGTCTATTGATCTATCACCAGAAGAATACCTTACTACAGTCTCTATTAATTGCCCTTTTGCCCCAATAGTAACCTCTAAGGTTGGATTGACTGGCGTTGGTACATTTTGTTTAGGCAAGTTTTTTGTTCCGATAGCCTCTACCTTGAGTCGCCAGTTGTCGAGATAGGCTGCCAACATAGAATCTTTTATATCTATACTTACAGATAAGGCCTTATTTTCTGAGCTCAGGGATGATGCGACTCTATAAGCATCTGTAGTAAAAATATTTTTAGAATTGGTTCTAATAACATTTTCTCTTGTATCAGGTTTTAGATTAGTAAACGTGTTCGTTTTAAATGGGCTTTGTTTTTGTTCGTTTTGATTCGTAGTTAATGTGAGTTTAAAAGAAGGAGAAACATTAGCATTACTAACTGGGTAGTCAGAAAATGTGATTCCAAATATAATGATGGCATGGAATAAAATCGCTATCAAAAAAGTAGAGCCAAACCTATCGGTTAGTAAAATTTTCTTTAAGTCTCGTGACATTTTTACATTAGTTCTTAGATGTCAATTTATAATCTATTTTTATCTTTTTAGCTTAATAGCATTTAAGATTAATGCTCTAGTTTTCTTTCAATAGCTTCTATAAGCATAGCAGCGATATCTATTCCGTATTGCCTATCAAGCTCACGAATTCCTGTCGGACTAGTGACATTTATTTCTGTCAAATAGTCACCAATGACGTCTAGACCTGCGAATATTATTCCTCGTTTTTTTAGAACTGGGCCTACTTCAGAGCATAGCCATCGATCTCGTTCTGTTAGTTCGCGACCCTCTGCTTCTGCACCCGCCGCCAGATTGCCTCTAGTTTCACCAGGAGCCGGTATTCGTGCAAGTGCGTATTCCACAGGCTTTCCATCAATCAATAAAATGCGCTTGTCCCCTTCTGAAATTTCTGGAATAAAGCGTTGCGCGAGGATGAAATTACTTTCATAGGCAGTTAAGGTTTCTATGATTACGCTAGTATTGGGGTCCCCTTGGGATACAACAAATATTGACTGCCCGCCCATGCCATCCAGAGGTTTAAGAACCACTTCTTTTTGTTCTGCTATGAATGATTTAAGTGAATCTTGAGACCTTGTTATCAGACTCGGAGGTGTACAGTGTGAAAACCAAGTGGTGTAAGCCTTTTCGTTTATGTCTCTAAGACTAGAAGGTTTGTTGACTATGAGTGAACCATGGTGTTCCGCCAATTCAAGAATATAGGTCGTATAAATGTATTCCATGTCGAATGGAGGGTCTTTACGCATCAAAATAGCGTCTAATTTATCAAGACCTTCAGACCAGCTTTCGCCTAGTTCAAACCATGCATCATGATCATCTGTCACCGTTAAAATGTTACCTTTTCCTAAAGGTACTCCGTCCCTGATAGATAGATCACCCTGCTGAAAATAGACTAGTTTCCATCCACTACGCTGTGCAGCAAGCAGGATTGCAAGTGTTGTATCCTTTTGTGGTTGAATGGTTTCAATTGGATCCATTACCACGCCTAGAAGCCGATTCATTATTTATGCCCTTGTTTTATTCAATAGCAATATGTGGAAGTTGTGAGTTATGTACAACATCGTAAATTTTATCAATATAGAGTTTGATCTTATTTTGTCTTAAAAACTAAGTTAAAGCTTGATTTGCTTCTATTTTAGACGGA
>JAQWRR010000052.1 GCA_029243585.1 Gammaproteobacteria bacterium | reverse complement strand
CCTTCGCAACAAGTGCGGAGTCGATTTTTGGTACTAAAGATCCCATAACTAACAAATTAGATGCTCAAACCAAATAAATAGTTGCAATGATCCATTAAAAAAAACATCCCCTTTATAACGTCATGATATTTAAAATAATTAAAAACTTTACGTCTATAATTATTGGATACCATATTGACATAATAATCATTAACTATGCCGACAGGAGAGATTAATTATTTTTGCTATAGGTGACCCAATGATGCAATACAGAGCATGTCGTAATCCTAAAAGCTTTATCCACAAGACTGAAAAAACTCAACTTCATGGTAAAGTTCCTATGCACAGAAAGTTGAGGGTTTGACTTCGAGTAGCTACAGTTATTACGTACGCGAAGCATACATTTAATCAACTAATAATCCTCAGGCCGGGGTGGCGGAATTGGTAGACGCGCCGGATTCAAAATCCGGTACTGGTAACAGTGTGAGAGTTCAAGTCTCTCTCCCGGCACCAAATTTTATATATATCGCCTTAAGTATAAAGCCGCCCTTAAGGTATTTTTTAGCTACAGCTTGACTCGAATGTCCTGTAGTAGCAGTCTTTAGAAAATCGCACCAAAAAAAAGAGAGCGCCCATGGTGAACCCAATTAGACGTGCCCTTTTAGCAACAGGTGCTGCTGTGGCGGCTGTGACTGCTGCACGGCGCACTTTTGGACAAGGAGATGACTCAATGTCTGTTTACCAACGAGGTGATGTAAGCATTCACTACCAAGACATAGGTTCTGGCTTCCCGTTACTTTTGATACCAGGGGGCGGCTTAAATTCTGTGATTTCCTATCTTGATAGCAGGGCTCCATTTAACCCCATTGAAGAATTTAGTAATGAGTTTCGCTGCATCACTATGGATCTACGTAATGCTAACGATGGGCAATCCTTTGGCCCTTTAGAGATTGATCGTCCTTGGGATTCCCATACAGACGATCAACTTGGTCTCATGGACCATCTAGGAATTACTGAGTTCATGGTCATGGGTTTTTGTATAGGTGGCCCATTCATCTGGAACCTTTTGAGAAGGGCGCAGGATCGGATACCAGCAGCTGTCTTGGCACAACCTAGCGGTTTTGACCCAGAACTTCCTAATTTTTTTTATGATGGAAATATGAATAATTGGGGACCAGCACTCGCTGCACGTCGTCCGGACATTACAATGGAAATGATCGAACCATTTCTTAATAACATGTATAGAACTAAGGGGGATTTTGTTTTTACCGCAACCCGTGAGTTTGTTCAAACCTGTCAAACACCTATACTTGTAATGCCTGACGATATTCCTGCACACCCTTATGCTGTAGCAATGGAGTCGGCGCTATTGGCACCTAGGTCAGAAGTTAGCTTGTATCCATGGAAAAGGCCGGCGGATCGTATTCCCATAGCCGTTCGTCATGTTCGTTCTTTTCTACGTGCAAACCAACCTGATACAACTTCTTAAGAGCCAAAATCCTGAGAAAACCCTTATTAAAAGGCGCAATTATTTTCTCTATCTCTCAGGTCGCAATTAGCCCAGCGACCTCCTCCAATGGCCATTAAATCCTCGAGTCGTTCTAACAATGCTTGAGACCAGTTTTCAGTAGCCCATTGGGTCACTTCTGGCAACTCTGTCACATCATAAGATCCTCTGATGCCCGTTTTTTCAACGCTACGGGCCAAAAGCTGATTGCTCATGGAATCGCGGAGCTCAACCATCAGGGTCACCTCCCATGGTCGCCTCACTAACAACCTATTGCTACCTCTACGTTCGGGTGGAATACGAGACACAACGTCAATCAAAAACCCTTGCACCAGAAGAATATTCCGTCCTGCGCCATCGGCTATTTCGTAAGGTTTAAGTTGAGACGCAAATTCGTGAAATGCTTCACCAAAATAATCCCTCAAACGATTTTTATTGATTTCACTAACTCGAAACCCGTTAGTACTAGAAGCTGTTCTTGGGTTATAGCTTCCGAATACCTCACGAAACGAAATAATCGATGGCATGATCATAATGCCTGTATATTTGGCGAGGTTTAGATCAGGTCTTACCCAAGTCGTATCCATAACATGCGGATCTACATAATAGAGACCATCTCTAGTCGAATCTGTTTCTGGGTCTAATGGAATGAGAGGTTGGGAACCAGCTTCCCCAATACAAAAGAACGCTATGCCTAACGTACTTATTAAGATGGGCCATAATTTTTCTAAAATCATAGAAAAAAATTCGCTTTCCACCGAGCAATCAAGAAAAAATCTTTTCTTGAAGTATCAAAATACCCGCTTTGATTTATAACCTTTAATTCTCTGAACTACTGAAGCTGCTGAACAGCTTCAAGAGATTGCTGGACGTTTTCTAGAGGAGAAATACCCCCTATAGTTTCAGCAATAATGCCATTCGGCAAAACTATAAAAGTTACGCGTTCTGCTAAATTATGGTCCACAGTGACACCCCGAGTATCCGTCATTCCTTCACGCCGCTGACGCACTGCTAGATCATAAGATTGTGTGACCGTACCCGTAATATCAGAGGCTACTGCCAACTCTCCAGCACAATATTCTGGATCGGCAGAAAAATCATTAAGTCGCTCGATACTATCAAGTGAAACGCCAATTACGCTTGCACCTGCGGTAACAAAGTCTTCCATATTGACTGCAAACTCATGGGCTTGAATATTACATCCCCTGGTAAACGCAGACGGATAAAAATAGACAACCACTGGCCCCTGGCTCAAAGCCTCCTCAAGCGAGTAGTCGAACTCTTCGCCGGCAAGAGACGCCCTTACCTGAAAGTTTGGTGCGGTATCGCCTGGCTGTAAAGCCGCAAACGTTGGTAAGGTGATAGCGATATAAAATAAAAATCCGAGCAATATTTTGTTCATAGTTATGCCTGCTTCTAGTTGGTTTAAGTGCAGCGTCACAATAGTTAGACTTACATCCTGACCGGTACAATCCTGTCCTGCAAGTGCTTATTAAAAGAAATCGATAATTCCACGCATGCAATACGGTTAATTTCCATATGCATCAGGTAACTAATAAATATAATTTATTTTCAAGGCAAACCCAAAAACCGAGCAGGGTTTTGTTTCGTCATTATATTTATTTCAGAGTTTGTGATACCAGCTTCAATTAATCTTCGAATAGAAAAATCAAGACCATCTGAGGGTACTGGGCGTCCTGTTTGACCAAGGTCTGTACTCAGTGCCACATTCATAGGATTTACTAGCTGTAATTGCTCTACAAACAAAGCAAAGCGTTCGTCGTCACCCAGAGCTAAAGAAATTGGGTACTCCAGTAATGAACCCATTTCGACAGCCATCCTCTGTATTTCAGGCGTCATCGCTACAGAACCAGAAAATGGGTGAGTTACAATGATTCTATTGATTCCCCGAGCACGTGCCTCTTGAATTAAAAGCAAAGATTCTTCGGGGCTTGAATGGCCAGTAGCTAATGCTAGATTATAATTTGCCATTACATCCAGAACTTCTAGAACCTCGGGAAGCAACTCTCCATTACGTGAAACTGACACATAATCAGAGCGTGCTGAGTTACGAGCAGCGTGTTCAGAATCCCTTGTAGGCATCCAAACAACACGTCCATGGCCATTCGTGGTCTCAGCCATAAGCCGTACAGCCAAGGGATTAATGCCCCCAACGGCTCGGTTAAGAGTAATGCCACCATAAACTTCTACGCCTGGAACCGCTTGTGATACCAAATACGCTAGTGAGGCTGTATGAGTATTATGATTCTTGAAAAGTAGCGCTCGCATCCCATGGCGTTGAGCTAAACGGGCAACCTCAAAAGCATCTACTGACCTCACATCGCTATCTGGGGCTGCATGGACATGCAGATCAATCATCCCTTCAAGTTGCGCATATGCTGACAAAGCCGGACAAAACATCAAAAAAACAAGTAGCCATTTCATATTAAAGAAAACCACCATTTATTATTTTTAATAATTAATTCATCATGGAATAGTAAGTAGGCTCTAAGAAAACGCTATCCACATTCTGTACAAGCCTTCCATCTCTTCGAGACTCCTCAGCTGCACTTAGCCATTCAGGATCTGCCCTAAAAGCAGCCCAACTTGCTTCAGCCGCTTCCTGACTATCATGCATGAGCAGATAAATTAAGGTGTTATCCGCAAGAGGCGAATTAGTTGGCTGAAAATAACCCATATTAGTCATCCCATGCCGTTCAAAAAGTGTGACTGTATGGTCTGCGAAACGCGAATGTAACTCTCCAAGACGCCCCGGATGTGTAGTGTAGGTCCTAAGCTCAAATACACGATCTGATGTTTGTGCCTCTGCGACGCTTGTAAATTGTGTGGTTCCACCAACAACCAGGCCAAACCCAAAACTAACCACACTCAAGAAAATAAATACTTGATAATTCCTCAACATATTGTCTCCTTCACATTAAAACGCATTAACGTTCAGAACCCTCAATTTCAGCTATACCGCTACCTAGTGTTTCCAAAGATCTTTCAACACCAAGCCTCAAAAGGTTTGCATCGCTTGGTCCTTGAAAAAACTGAAACCCATCTCGTTCACGCCAAGCCTGGGGACCACCCAAAGCCAAACCAGCAGCAAGGGTAACCTCACGCACTTCCTCAACCATTGATTCATAACGCACATTGCCCTGACGCAAACCTGAAAAGCTACCGAGATCTGTGCTAGCAACCATCACAATATCCACATGATTAACTGCAGCAATTTCCTCAACTGCTTCTACCCCTGCTGGCGCTTCGATCATTGCAACAATCATGATGTTTTCATTCGCACTTTCTCGATAATCATCACCCCAAAGCGCACGGTACTGCCCTCCACCCTGACTCCGAATACCGATTGGGGGATAATGTGCATATTGGACTGCAGCTTCAATCTTGTCCGCAGCATCAACAAGGGGAACTACAATTCCTAAAGCTCCAATATCTGTCGCTTTTTGAATATCACCCGCAGTAGCATCAGGCACACGAACAAAAGGAATTGCAGGGGCATCCTTGCAAGCCCAGATCATACGTGCGACCTCCTGGTAACTGAGGGGGCTATGCTGCATTTCAATCCAAAGAAAATCATACCCAGCATTAGCCATTGAACAATACATATTAGGATCAGAAGAAGTTACCGTACCGCCTATAACTTGCTCACCTCGTGCAAGTTTTTCCTTAACAGTATTATAGATCCGCACTTCTTGTGCCTGCGTTATCTGCATAAAGCCTATTAATAAAACACTTAATATGGCCACAAACTTAAACAGTTGAATCCGCATAATTTTTACCTATTCCTTCTTCTTTTAAATCACTTAAAGTGGAACACCAGAACGTCATTCCAACATCAATATCTTTCTAGATAGTTGTCATAAAAAACCCAAAACTAAGGTCCTTCGGACCCAAAAGAGCCCACAAAAGGTCGGCTCCCATCAGCAAAAGTAATATCGCGACCATTTGCTCTCATAGATCCATCTCTAGCACGGAATCCCTCAACAATAATCTCTGTTCCAATAGGCAGTGATTCTTGTGTAATTCCACGTCTAAAAAGAGCATTCGGAGGACCGCCTTCAATCATCCACCTCTCCACCGTTCCATCTGCCAAAAAAACATCAAGGTGAAGCCATGAATGTGGGCTTATCCACTCCATTCTCGCTACCTTCCCTTCCAGTCTTATCGGCTGATTAGCATCAAACTCTGCTGCAAATGCATGGTGTCCCCAAATGGGGGGTATCGCTAAAAAATTAGCAGCTAGAACAAGTCCAACAATGAGATGAGTACGCATACATGCCTCCCTAATTTCCCAATAATTAGCATTTAGTTCTTTGTCGCTTCAACACGGCCCGCACTAAGCATATTGGATAAAGCATAATTACCCTCATGACAAGCATATTCAAAAATATGCGTGCTATCTGGAAGTTTTAATATTGGAATAACAGCTGTCCAGGGCCTAGTGAATGTCTTTGGATCCTCGACTGTAAGAGTATATTCAATTGACTGAGGGCCAACTCTCTCAAAACGTTCAATTAAGCGAAGCGTATCAGAGGCACGGCTCCAAATATTTGCCCACTCATAGTTTGTTTTATCAAGAAAGTTATTAGTCTCAACAATAAGCACATCATTTTCCCAACGACCAACAGAATCGCCTAACCACTGTTTTATGCCATGATGCGGCTGACCATCTACCGAAATGATGCGTCTATCTTGATATTCTTCATGCACAATTGTGACGTAACCCGGACTTTGAACAATACGATTATGACCGCCATTCGGGCCCTGCCACATCATAATGGCAGCCCCATCCGTAAGACATCGCTCACCAGTATCTGGGTCCAAATAGGACTCATAAGGACCAACCCCATAACGCTCAGTCGAACGTCTAGCAGCTTCTCTAGCATCATCGGTATATGGCAGTTTTCCATCAGAGGGATCCAAAATAAGAGATGTTTGACGGTATACCTGGCGTGGGCGTCCATGGTCTTGCCAGAAAGAATTGTATTCGTTATAGCGAATTGGTGATTCTTCTAGGGTAGCTTTTCCTACATCCACTCCATCAAGCCCACTTAGCCTGGCCATGGCTAACTCTTCTTCAACCAATGTAATCGCCGCTAATTCTTCATCCGTCAGAAAAGCTCTGTTTTGAAGGTGGTCAGGACGCTCCAAAGGGATTGTAGCCTCATATCGCCAAATACCACCTATATCAGGATCACCCCAAGGCGTTCGGGGCGTTTCCCAATTTAATAGAGGTTCTTCGATCATGACTTTTTGTGCTGATACAAAACCACCTAACATTGTCATGGTAAAAAATGCAGCCCAAATCATAACTAACAGGGAGGTTTGTCTTTGACCCATATCGAACCTCTTATTATTCATTTTGCTGTCCTGTAGCAGGATTATCGAGTCCTAGCTCGCCATACATTAGTTGCTCTACAAATTCTACACACTCATATTCTAGCAATTGCTTGTCAGGTTCAATGCGCCTGTATAGCGGCATTCTGATCTGCCAAGGCTCGGTAAAAACATTAGCATCCTCAATAGTAGCCTCGTACATGAGATGATCAGGGCTTATTGGGGTGTAACGTTCTACTACATGTAACGCTTCACTATGAAAGTTACCTGATCTATCAAACCAGGTTTGCCCATTGAACCCTGTAACATCAACAACCAGCGTATCTCCCTCCCAGCTTCCAACTGACCAACCCATCCAGGTTGGACTTGGGCTGCTCCCCACATCCTCCATATGTATTGTCCGAGTTGCGCCTGCAAACTCGTAAGCAATCAGGATTTGACTAGCTCCTTGTAAAATCTGAAATGGATATGGCATATAAGTAGCTCTGGGCACACCCGGTAAAAAACACTTAATTTCTGGGTCGCGCATCAACCAGTTCTCAGCATTCTCTATCTGCCTTGCAGCAGCCCAAGGCTGGTAAGGGATTTCATTTCCTACTACCACCCCCTGTCCAGCAGGCACCCCACCAACTGCGCCTAATGCCCTTAATTCTTCTGCTGGCAAAGCCCCAGGAGTGGCTCGATCAGTTCCAGGAGAGGCGCTACTAGGGGGTATTGGCAACAACGCCATAGCAGGCCGGGCTTCATGACCTTGAAGATCATAGTTTGCGGTATTAAGCGCTTGCCAGACCCCGTTTAAGTTTGGATGTCCATACTCTGTCCTAGGAGCAATATATTCTGTTGATTGCCCCAACAATAACGGACTATTCATGCTCAATAAGGCAAAAACAGTAAGCGCTTTACCTATATCACTACTATGCATTACCTTGATCCCCCACCTGATGCATGAGCTGACTACAATATTAGTTTACCCGGTCAATGCTTATGAGTCTGACTAATTATTCACTAGAAAGCTAAGCGACCTCTTAACCAGGCAAAACGTTCTTCTGAATTCATGAGCGTTTTAATAGTTGGACTGCCTTCAAGCGCATCACCAGTGATAGGTTCAGCACGAAGCTTGAGGTGCGCGAATATAGTCCGTGTACCAAGACCGACTGATCGCACTGACGCATATGATTCTTCTTTGTCATCAAAAGTTGCGGCCAAAAGTTTTAATCGCACAGCGCCCCGAACATTTCCACCAATAACAAAAACTCTTTCATTAGTTTCATCAACCTTTATAGCAATGTCACAATGTGAGCGAATCCCATCCCCAATTTTCTGTGCGCGATCAGCGATAGAACGGTAAGCCGCTCTTCTTGCAGAACAAAGAAGATCTCCAGGTTCTATCGGCAATTCACCTACATCATGGGCAACATAAGCTGAATTGGTATCAGTAACACGGGCCTCGATAGCCTGATCTATATATACATGGTGAGCAATGGCACGATGAAATTGATCCATTTCGTTAACTCCTCCCTCACACATAACCCAGGAAATAAATGCTGCTGACCATGGGTCACGCCAACGGGCTGCAGTACCGTTAGGACCATTCCAAATGCCATTTTGACGCCTTAAAATCCAACCCGCATCTGGAGTAATGGACCAGTACCCAGCAATCGAGTCAGCTAAACGTAAGGCTTCACTAGGACCAAGTCTTGATAGCTGGCTTCTCTGTGTGTTTCTTCCGCTTAACTCAGTTTGATGGGTTTGATCTAAAACATTGAAACCAAAAAACCCCCACTCCTGAATAGCAATATTAACTATGCGACGCCTGACCCCTGATGATGAATATAACTGGCAAGAACTATCAATTACATTGAGCTCTCCAGGTTTTCCCTCAACTCGCTTTGACGGGGCAGTAATATTAAGTTTTTCTGAGGGTAGCCGATCAAGGAAGAACTGGCCCTGGGCCACAGATGTAACACCAATTGTCGTAATCAAGAAAAAAACAGACTTTTTTAAAAAAGAAATGGGCATCAATAAAACTTCGCTAAGTATTAATAGTAATCAAACATAGAACAATTGTTACTTCCATAACTGATCAGGAAGAAGCCCTAATGCTCCCAAGGCATACTGAGATAAAAAACCACAATTAGTGCAAGCAGTAACTATGGAGGGAATACCTGTACCACCAACTACAAAACCAGAAACGCTATCCTGAATCGTCTGGTTAAAATACCCATCAACTAAGGTAAAGGCATCATTACTACACCTTGGACATGGACTATTTACACCCTTTTCAATAAGTTTCTGAATTATGTCGTCTTTCTCAAGTTTATTCATGACGTAATCATTACCCGGTTTTTAAAAATCTATTGGTGTCGAATCATGGGCAGTCATTTAGACCCTACCAGTTCTAATATAAAGGATAAATCGGGGTGAATTACCATATGAATAGCTAAAAAAAACAATACCCCCCCTCAAGACCCATAAAAGCATTGAATCTGAGTGATATCATAGAGGAATGAAGAAAAAACTAGCATTAGCATTTTTAGCACTGTGGATTGCCTTACCTGCTACTGGGCATCACAGTGCTAAAATTTTTGACTCGGAGACTGTGTTAGCTCTCCCAGGTACAGTAACCAGATTTAACTGGGCCAACCCTCACACATATATTTATGTGGAAACTGTAAATCAGGCTGGAGAGGCTACTGAATGGGAGATTGAGACAGATGCCGTACCAATTCTAGCTCGCAGTGGTTGGACCCGCGAATCAATTCGGCCTGGTGATCAAGTTCTAGTCCGTGCAATGCCAGATCGGAATCGACAACGAAATCATGCGTTACTTCTCACTCTTGAGAAAGATGATGGCTCAATATTGTCTGCAAGATCCTATTTCCTTAGGCAATCAAATGATACTGAATCACTAGCCCAAGCAACTAGTTTTTCAGGAACTTGGGAGCTCCGCCGTGACGATTATGATATTTATTATGCCGACTGGGGAAAGGTTGGTATCACTGAAAAAGGTGCGGCTGCGAGCGCTGAATTCGACGTTAGAATGGATAGCCCAGCAGCCCAATGTGTTGCAGCACCACTCCCATCAATCTTAGTTGCCCCTTATCTTAATGAGATAGAAATTCACGATGAAACTATCATTATTCGCAATGAGCGGTTTAATGCGGAACGGATCATCCACCTAGATGGGCGAGAACATCCCGTCAATGGAGAACGCACAAACCAAGGGTATGCAGTCGGTCGGTGGGAGGGAGATACCTTGGTCGTTGACACAAGACTTTTTTCAGATCACAGGGCGCCCATATCAGGACAACAAGGAAATGGCGGAGTGCCATCAGGTGCAAACAAGCACGTAGTTGAAAGGTATTCTTTAAGTGAAGATGGCAGCCGACTACTCATTGATTTTACGGTGGAAGATTCTGAGTATTTAGCTGAACCATTTAGCGGTCATGTGGAATGGTATTATGCACCACACTTTGAAGTATTGGGCTTTGACTGTAACCTAGAAAACTCAAGTCGCTACACTCTTCAATAGGTCTAAGGATAATGCGTATTTATCGAAGCATTTATAGTTTAACTTTGGTAGCAATGTTCTTTGCAACACCCATTTTTGGTCATCATGGTTTTACTTCTATCTTTGATATGGACACGGTTCTAACGTTCCAAGGCAGAGTTAGTCGCTATGACTGGCGGAACCCTCATGTTTACATTTATGTGGAAACAAACACCACAGGGGAAACCGTAGAGTGGCAGCTTGAAGGGGACCCAACACCAATAATGATGCGAAGCGGCTGGACTTCAACAATCCTGTCACCAGGTGACTTAGTTACAATTAGGGCCCACCCCGATAGAAACACCGAAAGAAATCACGGTTTATTAACATCCCTAACTAAACAAGATGGGGTTTTCTTAACGCCGAGGTCTGGCTCACGTACCTCAAATGCGCGTGCTACGAGCTTCGAGGGTGTTTGGGATGGACTGCCAGGGTTTAATACACGCACCTTTGTGTATGGTGCTCTCACTGATAAGGGCACAGCAGCCCAGGCTGCATACACCGAAGCTGACAATCCCACCTCCGATTGTATTCCCTTTCCTACGCCAACAATTGTAGCAGCGCCCTATTTAAATCAAATAGAAATATTGGATGACCGAATTATAGTAAAAACCGAAGTTTTTCAGGTAGAGCGAACATTTTATACCGATGGGCGAGATCATCCCGAGAATGGTGAAAGAACAAACCAGGGGCATTCAATTGCACATTGGGAAGGGGATATGTTGATTGTAGATACAACACTTTTTTCAAACAATCGCTTTGGAAACAGGAGTGGAATTCCCTCAGGTTCTCAAAAACATAGCATAGAACGATTCCGTCTAAGTGATGACAAAACCCAGCTCCTTATCGACTATGTCATTGATGATCCTGAGTACATGGTAGACCCAATGACCGGAAGCATGAGCTGGAGCTATGCACCAGAACGTGAACCAATGCCGTTCGCATGTAACCCAGAAAACGCTAGATTGTACGAATTACAGTAAAAAAGCTGCCAAACTCTATTCAAAGAACAACAGGGGTTTATGGTTTGCGGAGAGTCCAGAATGATCGCCGTAATTTTCGAAGTTGAAACACTCGAGGGACAACAGGGTAATTATCTGGAGTTCGCTAGAAAACTACTCCCGCTAGTAGAAAAAATTGAGGGCTTTATCTCAATAGAAAGATTTGAAAGTCTTGCCAACCCTGGAAAAATACTATCGCTGTCCTTCTGGCGAGACGAAAAGGCCATCGCTGAGTGGCGCAATATTTCCGAACATAGACAGGCTCAGCATGAGGGCCGGCAGTCAATTTTTTCTAACTATCGCATACGAATTGCCGATATCACTCGCGACTATGGGATGCACAAAACAAGCGAATCCCCTCAAGACAGCAAAGAATTTCATGCATGAATTGAGAAATGAAGCGCGCTTATAACAAAAGCATAGGAATGTCGCTAAGAGATGGGGGCTCAAGACGCTCCTCTAGAAAAGAATAAATATCGGCTAAATCTTGGGCTGATAGAACTATCTCAGTATAGGGTGGCATACCACCATCAGGATTTCTGACATACCAGCTAAACCTTGGAAAGGAAATTGGGTTTGGACCAATGCGTGGGCCTTGGGCACCCCCCTGCCCCTCATTGGCATGGCACTGGTAACAACCTTTACTTCGATAAACCTGTTCACCGATATCAACGCGTCCGGCAAGAGATTGCTGTTGAACCTCTGGGGTTACAAAATCATATATCTCCTGAATCATTGTGTCGGGTAACGTATCCGACGGATACATCGGCATACTTCCCGTTGGTTGCCGAATGTAAGAAATAAACTCATCCACAGAGAGAGCTCCAGCTGCCACACTGGGA
>JAQWRR010000111.1 GCA_029243585.1 Gammaproteobacteria bacterium | reverse complement strand
GCAGAAGCTGCTACTTTTAGATTACCAACTTTCAAATCAACCGAACATAATAGGAAAAATTTAAAGCGCTTACGCATTCTTTCATCAAAGCCTCGAGTCGCTATCGACTCAGTTCGTGCTCAATCTCTTGGAAATAATATTGCTCGTTGGTTCACAGCTCTTCCACCCAACATACTAGATGTAAAAACTTATTTTGATCTTATTAATCAACTTTGCAAACAGTATGAAATCAAAACAACCATACTGAATGAGTCCGCATTAAAAAAACTTGGTGCTAATGCATTCCTAGCTGTCTCCCAAGGTAACTCCAAACGAGACGCGGGAATTATTCAGTTACGTTACCGTCCAAGCGGCGTCAAGCATGCAGATCTAATGCTTGTAGGAAAAGGTATTCTATTCGATACAGGCGGAACAAATTTAAAACCTTTCAAAAGCATGCTAGATATGCACATGGATATGGAAGGAAGTGCTGTGGCATTAGGCACACTTATAGCCCTAGCTTCATTAAAGGTCCCCTATGGCGTTGATGCATGGTTGCCAGTAACTGAGAATCGTCTATCAGCGACCGCATATAAGTCTCAGGACATAATAAAGGCTGCTAATGGCACTACGATACAAGTAATCCATACAGATGCAGAAGGACGTATGGTTCTTGCAGATGCTCTAACTTTAGCGGCGCGAGAAACTCCTAAAATACTAATTGACTATGCCACCCTAACGGGAACCTGCGTGAGTGCTCTAACTGAACGTTACTCAGGTGTTTTTACTAATCGTATTGAAGCAAACCACATTCTTTATAAAGCTGGTGCTGAATCTGGAGAACGAGTTTGGCCATTTCCGATGGATGAAGACTATGACGAGCTTTTAAAAAGCCAGGTTGCTGATATAAAACAGTGCTCTGAAGCAGGATATGGAGATCATATTCTTGCCGCCCGCTTTCTTTCAAAGTTTGTTCCAGAGGATATACCTTGGATACATATGGACCTTAGTGCTGGGCAGCATAAAGGTGGACTTGCGCATATTCCATCAGAAATTACGGGTTTTGGAGTTAAACTGACACTGCAACTATTCGCTGATAAAAGTCCCTTACAACTTTCGGAAGAACTCACGTGAATCAATCAAGTGATCCACAACAAGAGGACAATGAAAATACATCTGGAATAGATCTACGGTTTCGACGTTTTCTGCCTGTGGTTATCGACGTGGAAACAGGAGGATTTATTGCTGAAACCGATGCTCTTCTAGAGATAGCAGCTGTGTTTATCGAATTAGATAAAGACGGTCATTTAAAACCAGGAAAATCAATACGATATCATGTGAAACCTTTTCCAGAATCTCGGTTAGACCCTGCATCATTAGAAGTAACAGGAATAGATCCTTATCACCCATTACGCCCTGGGGTAGATGAGAAAGATGCCTTACGAGAAATTTTTAAAGAAGTTCGCAAAGAGGTCAAAGCTCAGAAATGTAACCGAGCTATTCTAGTAGGCCATAACTCTTTCTTTGATTTGCAATTTTTAAATGCTGCTGTCGAACGCACAAAAATCAAACGCAATCCATTTCACCCTTTTTCAAGCTTCGACACAGTAACCCTTGGAGGACTCGCTCTAGGCCAAACTGTCTTAGCAAGAGCAGTTGCAGCAGCAGGATTTGACTGGGATGACAGTCAAGCTCACTCTGCTTTATACGACGCAGAAATGACAGCTCTCCTATTTTGTGAGGTTATTAACAGATTCAAGCCTATCTATGACGAACTTGTTACTTAAGTATCAGCATCCGTTTTTTGTGACATAACAGCCGAATCAATCAGTTTTTTGAGTTCACCGGATTGGTAAAGCTCGAGAGCAATATCACATCCTCCAATTAGCTCACCATTGATATAAAGTTGAGGAAACGTTGGCCAATTCGAGTAAGTTTTTAGACCTTCACGCACATCTGGATCTTCAAAAATATTTATAGACGAAAACTGCGCATCAATAGCACGCAATGCGCCCACAGTTTGCGCCGAAAACCCACATTGCGGGAAATCCGGTGTTCCTTTCATATAAAGCAACACTGGATGGCTTTCTAACTGACCCTTAATTCGTTCGTTTACATCCATTCCCTACTAACCTCCAAAAATATTTAGCACATATGGTCAAATGTCAAGCCACTTTTAAAGCAACAATCATTGAATAATGAGGTTCTGTAACCTATTCTTCAAGAGCTATTAAACCAAATAAATTTGACTTAGTCGCCTTTGCGACAATATCAAAAAATATCCACCGGGAGGGGACACTCTATGAATCCACTGAATAGCGTCAATGGCACGATAATAGCTGGTATAGCACTTGCAGTATTGATAGCTGTATTATCAATGGGAGTCGCATTAAATGTGGCCACGTTAATTGTATGGATTCATGTTCTTGCGGGTATTACATGGATTGGTTTACTTTACTATTTTAACTTTGTCCAAGTTCCAGCCTTAGCTGAGGCGGCTTCGGATGATGGCGGACCTGGCGGAGCAGCAATTACAAAATATGTCGCCCCTAGAGCACTTTGGTGGTTTAGGTGGGGTGCTGTTGTAACTTGGGTATCTGGTGCAGCATACCTTGGCCACTTAGGTATTCTAGGGGATGCCTTTATGTTGTCAGGTGGTGGATTCATTATCGGGGTTGGTGCATGGCTTGGCACAATCATGCTGTTTAATGTCTGGGTTTTAATTTGGCCTAATCAGAAAAAAATTCTAGGTATTGTTGAAGCAACAGCAGATGAAATAGCAAAAGCCAAACGAGTTGCATTTCTTGCATCACGCACTAACACATTACTTTCCATACCAATGCTGATGAGCATGGTTGGCTATGGTCATGGTGGCTTCTTTCTATAAAAAACGAATAGTCTGAAACTCTAAGCCCGGAATAGGATAGCTCCTTTCCGGGCTTATTTGGTTTTAACGTTTCAATATGTAGCAGGCAACGGAGATGGCAACTCAGGCAACAAAACTTTCATATAAATTAAACCCTGATTTGATTTCACAAACGGTGACATTTGCACTAAAAGAAGATATTGGGTCAGGGGACTTAACATCGAAACTCATTGAAACAGACGCCGTAGGCAAAGCCATAGTAAAAGCACGTGAGCTATGCGTTCTTTGTGGTACACCTTGGTTTTCAGAAGTCTTTAGACAGCTTGATAGCACTGGAACCATTAAATGGCACTTTTCAGATGGAGACACTATTCCAGCTAACTCAATAGTTTGCTCCCTAGAAGGATCAGCGCAAAAATTATTAACCGGAGAGCGTACAGCCTTAAACTTTTTACAACTTCTCTCTTCCACTGCAACCATTACGCGATTTTACGCGGATACCTTAAATGATACTGATGTTCAAATATTAGATACTCGAAAAACTATACCCGGACTTCGATCAGCACAAAAATATGCTGTTATTTGTGGTGGCGGGAAAAACCATAGACAAGGTTTATTTGATGCTTTCCTAATCAAAGAAAACCACATTGCTGCCTCGGGAAGCATCAGTGCAGCAGTTAATGCCGGTAGAAATCTAAACTCAGCTGTCATGTTAGAAGTTGAAGTAGAATCATTAGATGAGTTGCAAGAGGCCATAGATGCAAATGTTGATCGTATATTGCTAGATAATTTTTCTTTAGAAGACATTAGACTCGCTGTCTTAGAAAAAAATGAACGTGCAACCTATATTGAGCTTGAAGCCTCAGGTGGCATAGATATAAATCAAATACATGAAATTGCAAAAACTGGCGTGGACTATATCTCTATTGGAGCGTTAACAAAAAACGTAAAAGCTATCGATTTTTCTATGCGACTACTATGACCTGATTCTCTTAAAAGGATAATATTCACATACCAATTTAGTCACCAACCCATTCTACTAAGGTGCTAACTCCCATCCCAACCCCTACGCACAATGTTGCTAGACCATAGAATGGTCTTGGCATAGACCCAGCTCTACGTTTCATCTCATGCATAAGTGTTACTAAAATCCTGGCGCCAGAGCAGCCAGTTGGGTGTCCGAGTGCGATCGCACCACCGTTGACATTAGTAATATCATGGCTTAAGCCCAACTTTCGCATACAACCTATTGTCTGTGCTGCAAACGCCTCATTTAACTCGATCAAGCCAACTTGTTCTAATTTAATACCTAGACGTAGAAGCAATTTCTCAGTTGCAGGCACAGGCCCATACCCCATGACTCCAGGATCTACACCTGCCACAGCAGAACCAACCCATTTAACAAGAGGTTTCATACCAAGATTTTTTGATCTTTCGAGGCTCATTACTAACAATGCAGCTGCACCATCATTTATACCGCTAGAATTACCTGCAGTCACCGTCCCATCTTCCTGAAAGGCTGGTCTTAGCTTTGCTAGTTGTCCCAAGCTCGTATCAAGCTCAAAAGCACCATTTGCTACTTTATAGCGAGGATGTTCATCAAGAGCGATAAGCCTAGTTTTTTTCCTTCTATCTATTACTTCAACAGGAATAATTTCATCTTTAAACTTCTCTAAGTTTATTGCATTAATCGCCCGACGCTGACTTTCCAGAGCAAAAGCATCTTGGTCTGAACGACTAATCTTCATTTCTGCAGCAATTGCCTCTGCAGTCTGTCCGAGGCTAATAATGGGGTATAAATCATTCATGCTTGGGTTGTTATATCTCCACCCCACAGTAGTATCGTACATAACTGGTGCAGATGTAGTTGGAACCCGCATTGGCTTTGGAAGACTCCAAGGAGCGCGACTCATCGATTCAACACCACTACCAATACAAATGGAACCTTCTTCGGCAAGAATAGACTTGGCTGCAAGATTAACCGACTCCAATGCAGAAGAACAAAGCCGGTTTATAGTGACTCCAGGCACCGAACTAGGAAACCCTGCAAGCAAAGCTGACATACGTGCCACATTACGATTGTCCTCGCCCGCTTGATTACTACAACCGGCATAAATATCATCAATCAAAGCAGGATCAAGGCCATTACGCTCAACTAAAGCCTTATATGTTATTGCTAAAAGGTCATCTGGTCGCACTCCACTCAGTGTCCCACCATAAGCCCCTATTGGGGTACGCACACCATCAACTATGACTACTTCTTGCATTTTTATCTGCCTTCTACTTCTACTTGCATTAATACAAACCCTTTAATTCTTTTGTAACAGTTTTATCGTTACTTGCATAATCCCTTCTATATCCCTTTATTTTTACACTTTCCACAAATGATAGGTAATATAGCGACCGTTTAATAACCTTACTCTGGCATTTACCAGTAGACCATAGGTGTTCAATGGAAATATCAGGCGAGTACCTCATCAAAATACCCCGACAACAGGTCTGGGAATGCCTACTAGACCCTAATACTTTAAAAGCTTGCATACCTGGTTGTGAGTCTCTTGAAAAACTTGCGGATGACAACTATCAAGCACAAGTTAAATTAACTATAGGCCCAGTTAGAGCAACCTTTCAAACTCAGCTAAGTATTAAAAATGCACAACCCCCAAAAAGCTATCGACTTGAGGGTGTAGGAAAAGGTGGAGCTGTTGGCTTTGGTCAAGGTTATGCTGAAGTATCACTTGATGAAGATGAAAATGGCACTGTCTTACGTTATAAAAGCGCTTTTCAAGTTGGAGGACGCCTTGCTCAGGTTGGCTCAAGACTAGTTTTGGGAGCCACAAGAAAAATTGCGGACGATTTCTTTGAGAAGCTTACACAACACATAGACTCAAGTTCTCACAGACTAGATGAAACACCAAAAGCAAATAATAAGACCTCATCTTTTATTGGAATCATTGTCTTAATAATTCTAGCCATAACATGGTGGCTATTATCCGGATAAATACGGAAATAATAAGCCATTAAAAAATATTGCATAACGACTATGTTGTGCAGAAAAGCTCATAAATAGTTTGACATTAATTTTATAGTCAAAAAACTATGCGAGATCTCTACCCCGTTTTGTAGCTGCACTCACGGCTTTCTTCAAAAGGGTGACAAAATTGTCATTTTTCATTAAGACGCCAAGTGCTGCCTCGGTCGTACCCCCCGGGCTTGTCACAAGTCGACGTAGCTCCGCAGGGGACATATCACTACTGGCCGCTAACGCGCCAGAACCAGCAACAGTTGTTAGCGCAAGCTCCTCTGCTAAATCTAGACTTAATCCCATTTCAACACCCGCTTTGCTAAGAGCCTCTATCATGAAAAAAACGTAAGCGGGTCCACTACCTGAAATTGCGGTTACAGCATTCATTAGCTCTTCATTATCTAGCCAGGCGACTCGCCCAACAGCTCCCATTAGTGCCTCGGATGAAGCTCTTTGAGCGGAGTTAACTCCCATATTCCCCACTAGCACTGTAACACCCTGTCTTATAGCAGCTGGAGTATTTGGCATTGCACGCACTATCGAAGCTTTCTTACCAAAAAAGCCCTCATAAAACTTAAGTGGCTTTCCAGCAGCAATACTTAGAAAAATTCGGTCACCATTAACGAGTTTTTTATAGTCGGGCAATGTCTGAGTTAAAACTTGCGGCTTAACTGCAAAAACAATGATATCAACTTGCAGCCTTTCACTTGGCTTCTCCGTAACTCCAACTCCCAAAGAAGTCGCTACTGATCTTGCAGCTTCATTCGGGTCAATAACTTTAATATCATCTTGCGACCATCCGTTTTTCAACCAACCACGAATGAGCGCTGAACCCATACTTCCACACCCCACTAAGAGTATTTTAGGTTGTCTATTCATAGATTATCCCGTGATTTTTATTCAAAAGACCCAGAATTATCTCTAGCACTTTTCTTAACTTCCATTTCATTACAAGCCTTAAGATCTAGAGCTCCTTCGCTATGAGCAACCACACAAGTGACGGCACTATCTCCTGCCACATTTATAGCCGTTCGTAACATATCCAATAATCTATCTACACCAATTATCAATGCTATACCCTCTACTGGAAGACCAACCTGACCTAGTACCATCGCAAGCATAATGAGTCCAGCACTTGGAACGGCAGCCGTACCGATAGAAGCTAAGGTTGCTGTTAATACCACCATAAGGTAATCAGTAAACATTAAGTTTATGCCATAAACATTCGCAATAAATACAGTTGCAACACCCTGCATAATTGCAGTTCCATCCATATTAATCGTTGCACCTAGAGGAACAGTAAAAGAAGAAACAGAGCTTTTTACCCCTAATCGGCTCTTTAATGTATTGAGGGTTATAGGAATTGTAGCCGCTGAAGAGGAAGTGCTGAAAGCAAAGGACATGGGAGCTCTCATATGCTTAAGAAATCTTAATGGTTTTATTCCTATGGTTTTTAGGATCAACCCATAAGTAAAAACTAAGTGCAAAATAAGCACAGATGCAACAAGAATAAAATACCCAACTAACGGCCCAAAAACCTCAATGCCTTCTGTTGCAAAAGTTCTACTTATAAGTGCAAAAACTCCTACAGGAGCCAACAAAATAATCATCATGACCATTTTCAAGATAACTTCATTAAGATCACTAAAAAGCTTCACTATCGGCTTCCCACGCTCTCCAGCAAGATTAGCCGCAAACCCAAACAACAGGGCAAAAACAATTATTTGAAGCATCTGGCCATCAGCCATAGCCTGAATAGGATTTTCAGGAAAAATATTTATCAGTACTTCAGCAAGAGAAGGGGCCTCCCGGGGAATATATTCAGCAAGCCCTCCGGTTAGTTCAAAACCACTACCTGGAGAAAAAAATCGAGCTAGCGTTAAAGCTAGAATGATAGCGATAGCGGTCGTCATGAAATAAAGACCAAAAGTTTTTGCCCCTACACGACCGATAGCTCTTAGATCACCCATGGCGTTAACACCACACACCAAAGAAACTAAAACCAAAGGAACCACCATCAACTTCAACATGGCAACAAAAACTGCACCAACAACGTAGAACACCCCATTGACTAAAAAATCACTAGCCCAAGGTATTGCTGATCCAACCATATTCAAAGCTATACCGACAATCATGCCAGCCAACATTGACAATAAAATACGTTGAGTAAAACTCACAAATTCAGGACCTTATAAGGAATAATATTTCAGTCAAACTAGCGCTTCCGGACGGTTGGCGCAACTTAGAAACAAAAAACCATGAATATATAAATGATAATCAATGCCTCAAATAGAAGCTCACCAAGGATAGATAACTAGATGCTTGATGCAAAACACTCAACCAGTCAGCTTACGCTGCCGATCCTCTGGCTCTACCAATACAACACTTGGTCTAGGTGCAGCATCCCCGCCTTCAGGCCAACTACTGATTGACTCTTCAACAGTCCCACCCTGACCTGGGTGTTGTATTCCTAATAGAATACCTCCCCCATTAGGTGTAATTTCGCAGCCGGTGATTTCACAACCTACTGGACCACTCATAAACTGACGTACTCCCCCTTTACTAACCCCCTCTGTGGGGCATACAAAACATCCATCATTATTACCTCTGGGTTGATCTCCATCTGTAGTAATCCATAAATTACCCTCAGCATCAAAGGTCAAGTTATCGGGCGAACCAAATGAACTGAGCTCACTTGAATTTTCATGCCCAGCAAAATAAGTACTGTCAGGATCTAATGCTTTTACACTTGAATCTAATGACGTTAGAAACTGTCCTTTTGCAGGATCTCCTGCCAACAAGAAAATCTCCCAGTTAAATAATAAAGAACCTCCATCATCATGATGCTCTGAAAGCTCAATTATATGTCCCCAAGGATTAGGACCACGTGGATTTGAACCAATAGAGCCTGCTTGAGTCCTTCGCCCGGCTGATTCAACTTCCATCTCTCCCTCAACCCTATCAGAATTACGAGTACAAGCCAGATACACTTTGCCGGTTCTCGGGTTGACTGCGATATCTTCAGGTCGGTCCATTGGGGTCGCCCCAACAAGGTCTGCTGCTGCTCTACACCGAAGTACAACATCCGCTTGCGACTCAAAACCATTTCTAGACGTTAACATTTCGGTCTGCTGCCAAACCAACGGCATCCATTCACCACTACCATCTTCTTTAAAGTGAGCTACATATAGGGTCCCAGAATCTAATAGATCTACATTATTCTCAGGCTCTACTGGATCAAACGGTTTGTTAGTAATGAACTTATAGAAATATTCAAAAGCTTCATCATCGCCCATATAAACTACTAACCGCCCATCCTGAGTTAAAGAAGTGGTAGCTCCCTCATGCTTGAATCGACCTAGGGCTGTTCTTTTTTTTATGGGTTTTGATGGATCCAGAGGATCAATCTCTACTATCCAACCAAATTTAAATGCCTCATTAGGGTTGGTTTCAACGTCAAACCGATTATCAGCAAATTCCCAACGAAAACGACTTTCACCGCCCCTGGGGAGAAAACGATTATGTCCTTGCTCAACATCCGCTGAAAATTTTGCCGCACGACGATTACCAAAATACTCGTCTATATTCTCTTCTGCTGTGAGATAAGTACCCCAAGGAGTTCGTCCTGCTGCGCAGTTCCATAGTGTTCCTATTACTTGTTTGCCGTCATTATCCAACGAGCCTTTAAAAAATCTATGGCCACGAGCTGGTCCTGATAATTCCATAGGAGTATTTGCTGTTACTCTTCTATTGAATGGTGAATTCAGCACTAGCTTCCAGGTTTCACCAGTTTGAAAGTGTGCAACACTGACTCCAACAGTACCTTTCATAAAATCAACACAGCTAGGATTTTGATGAATAAAATCACCAGCCATGCCAGCACGTTGTGCCGTTCTATAACCAGGAAATAGAAGTTCGGGATTGGGATATTCGTGATTAATGCAAACAACCACTTCTTCATCATTTAGTTCAAACAAACTCATACCATCACAGTTGTAGCCAAACTGTCCAAGCTGGTGCTGTGCTGCTGCAGGCAGCATCAGATCACCACGGGCTACAGTATCTGGATCAAGAGCGGGTATTCCTGGGAAAAGTGGGTCGCCCCAACTTAATAAAATATCAGCATGATACCCATTGGGCACAACTACCTTATCTGAACTTGATGGAGATACGGTTTCAAAATTAATCTGTAATTGAGAATCATTTTGCTGAGCAAGTAGATACCCAGAAGGTAAAGTAGAAATAAACATCAGTTCAGAACCACGGGAAATCACCTGCCGGCGGCTTAATCGCCGCTGCCATAAAGATAGCGGTGTCGTATCATTCGATGAAGACATTCAAACCTCAAACAATTTTTTTCAGAAAAATAAAAATGATATGTTAGCCTATACAGCCTAAATACAGGTTCAATATTTTAAACATTTATTAAATCAAAATGGATCAGATACATGGCAGATGAACAACTTGACGCAGAAATTCAGATGGAAGCTGAGAATCTCTACCGGGAAGAAACCTATACAGATCGGCGAGTCGGGAGCTTACAAATATTAACACCGGTTAATTCTGATGGTACTGATGACAGCACTCGTCAGCAGCTTTATGTAGGCCAAACACAAATTTTGACGCCTGCAGGCGCACTACCGCTGAGTTTTGAGTTGGAAGCAACTACGATGAAAGAAGCAATCGAAAAATTTGGAGAAGGCGCAAAGGTGGCTTTGTCAGAAGCTATGCAACGTCTCGAAGAGATGCGTCGGGAAGCTTCATCCTCAATCATTGTACCAGGCAGTGAAGGCTCTCCTGGAGGAACTGCTGGCCAGGGGATGCAATTCCCGTAAAAAATAATGAAATCGGTTTTTTTAAAGGATCCATTACTGCATTTTCTTGGGCTGGGTTTTGGCCTGTTAATCTTATTTCAGTTTACTGGCAATCAAGAATCAGATGAACGAAATGTACTGGTAGATAGAGAAACTCTTTTAACCTTCCTTCAATATCAGTCTGTCGCTTTTGACAGGGAACAGTTTGAGCTATTTTTAGATGATATGTCTCAACGAGAAATAGAAGACCTTATTCAGGAAGCAGCAAGAGAAGAGATCCTTTATAGAGAAGCCTTAGCATTAGGTCTGGATAGTGATGACTACATTATCCGTAGCCGACTTGTACAAAAACTTCGTTACCTTTCAGAAGGTTTTTCTAATGAAAACCTCTCGATTAGCGAGGAAGACGTTCTCGCTTACTTTGAGGACAATCGAAGAAACTATGATATCGATCCTTTCATAACTTTTACTCATGTTTTCTATAACTCTCAAAGACGTGGAGAAGAAGCGGCTCATAGGCTAGCAGAAGAAAAACTAGTGGAATTAAATAATGAAGGCGTTACTTTCGAAGAAGCAGCAAATCACGGCGACCGCTTCCCCTATTTTGTTAACTATGTTGAACGTCCACCACAACTGATAGCAAGCCATCTTGGTGGTGATGTTGCCGAAGATTTATTCCAAATCACACCCAATTCTTCATTATGGCATGGGCCTTTTGAGTCAAGCTTTGGTTTTCACCTTGTGATGATAACCAATCAAGCGCCACAACGAGAGCCAGCTTTTCAAGAGGTACGAGATCGCGTAGAAAGTGATGCGCAAGCAGCTCAAGCAAGAGAAAATACAGCTTTAGCAATTCAAGAAATCATGGATCGATATGAAATTGTTATTGATCCGGTTTTAATGCTTGCAAACTAGCAATCTAGGCTATGAAAATCACCCAAATTCTACTTACAGTCTACTTTATTACTGCCTCATCAATAACCCTTAGCCATGATCTACGTCCAATTTTTATTGATGCTGTGCAAAGCACACCACAATCACTCATATTACGCTGGAAAATCCCATCAACAGTTCCTCGTAATCAAATCCCTATGGTCTCAGTATCAGATGGATGCCAGTCTGAAATAGATCCTCAAATTGCATTAAGAGGAGACAGCTATCAAGCCGAACAAACATATCAATGCGTAGCTGATATATCTGGAAAAACACTCTCGCTTGAATTTCCAGGCTCAAACCCTTCATTGACAACAGTCATTAGAATACAACCCTACGATGGACAGCTAATTTCCGGTCTTCTTCCACCAGGAGAACTGAATTGGGAAATACCTGAGGAACCAGAACGTTGGGAAGTTGCTATAAACTATACAAGGCTTGGTCTGGACCATATCTGGGTCGGATGGGATCACTTAATGTTTGTGGCACTGTTGGTCTTAATTGCCCGCACTGGCAAAAGAACACTAATAACAGTGACAGGCTTCACGATTGCTCATTCTCTCACGCTAGCCCTATCTACATTAAATATCATCACGATACCAATACCTGCCGTAGAAGCTATCATTGCATTAAGTATCGTCTTTCTAGCGACAGAGATCGCACGAGGAAATAACACAACTCTCACCTACCGCCATCCAGTTTTAGTTTCTAGTTCGTTTGGACTCCTACATGGATTTGGTTTTGCTAGTGTATTGCGGGAGGTGGGACTACCGACTACCGAATTACCAACAGCATTATTATTTTTCAACATAGGCGTTGAAATTGGACAAGTTATTTTTGTTTTAGTTATTTTTGGCACTACCATGCTGATGCATTCAGTACGCATGAAAATGGGCGATCAAATAAAAATTGGTTTTTCTAGAGCTCGTATCGGATTTATAACAGCGTATTTTTTAGGCTCTATCTCAACCTTCTGGACTTTAGAGCGCGTACTAACCTTTTGGGCTTAGAACAAATACTGATAAGCATAAATACTGTAATTCTATAATTAAAAAAAAGAAGCTTGTTTGAATCTATTTCAAACCTAATTATGAGATTGACTGCTCACCCACCTTCTTCACAGCAAAAATAATTCCGAGGATTATCATCGCAGAACCTATCACATGATAGAAAAACATTTTTTCATTAAGAAAAACTATTGCGAAACAAGCCCCAAAAACTGGTATTAAATTTAAAAATATAGCTGCACGATTTACACCAACAGACCTTATAGATATGTTCCATAAAGAAACAGCGATAACTGTAGAGCCTAGACCAAGATAAAGCACTGATAAGACAGTTGTTGAATTTAACTGTATAGATCGTGAAAAAGTCTCCTCTATTAAATAAAGAGGTAATCCAAAGATGGCCCCAGCGCAGGCAGTAAGAAAAAGAAGAACACCATAACTAGGCAGGCACTTTGCCCTATGTACTTCAACAGCATAAAGCGACCAACAAGCCACTGCACCAAGCATTACGAAATCCCCGAAATTCGCAGCCATTTGTAAGAGTCGGGTTATATTGGCTTGAAACCCAATAACAACAATTCCAAGAAAGGCAGACATAATCCCTATTAATTGGAGCTTTGTAAGCCGCTCACGTAAAACAATGAAAGCTGCTAAGGCTGTTACCGCAGGTTGCGTACCATTAATAACAGCGGCATTGATTGCCGATGTATAGTTCACCGATACAAGGGACAAGGTGGTGCCAATTGACATGGTTATGCACACCCAATAAACAGAATAACGAGCTTCTTTCTTCAATGGGAGTTCCTTAGAAAGATCCCTTACTACAAAAGGAAATAAAATGAGTGCGGTTACAACCCATCGCCAAAATGTTAATGCCATCGGGGGCGCTATTTCATGCACACCACGAGCAACAACCAGCGCACCACCCCAAAGAGCCATATTAAAAACCAAAAAAATATAGGCCATGAAATGAGGGATCATGTCGCACAGTGTATATTTTCAAGATAACTAATGCTGAAACGTAATAATTGCTGGCTAAAACCACTACAAAATGAATAAAAAATCTGATTTTTGGGAGCTTTCAGTAGCTACCTATTCTCGCCCTGGTGTTGCTGATGCATGCCTATCTCTTCAGGATCGACACTCCTTAGATGTCAATCTAGTGCTTTTTTGTTGTTGGTATGGGTCTACGCGAGGACTCCTAAATAAGGATATTTTTGAAAGAGTTATAGTCTTCTCAGAATCATGGGCAACTCACGTAGTCCGCCCACTTCGTAATATTAGAACGTGGATGAAGCACCCTGATTCTGTGGAGGTATGGCAACTAAACAAATCACATCTCAACTTAAGGAATACAATAAAAAAATCCGAATTATCTGCAGAACGTATACAGCAAGATACTCTTGAAGAAATCGTATCAATAAAACCTATTAATCTGGAACCACAGGAACAAAAAATCAATTCCATTAAAAACTTAAGGCTTTACTTAGAGCATTACAATATAAAACTGGATGATCCATCATTAGAAAAGCTAGCACATGTTGTTACTTCTTTTGTGAGCGGCACCGATAATAAAAGCACATTTAAAACAATCAAAACTATTTTCAATAAAATCTAATACGTAAAATCTATAACCATAAAATAATCTACTTTTAGAAATTATTAAGGAATATTTTGAATAACTCTCAGCCTTATAAAAGCACACTAGATGTCGTAGTAGTTGGTGCAGGTGTAATTGGGCTAAGTATTGCTAGAAAACTCGCTTTAGCTGGACGTGAGGTTATTGTTCTAGAGAGGAATTCAAATATTGGCAAAGAAATATCTTCGCGTAACTCTGAAGTAATACATGCTGGGATCTACTATCCTCAAAACACACTTAAAGCAAAGCTTTGCACGCGAGGTAAGGCGATGCTTTATGCATATTGTGATGAAAAATCTATTTCATATAATCGTTGTGGTAAGTTGATCGTAGCATCAACTGAAAATCAGAAAAAAACTCTAGATACACTTCAAAACTGTGCTTTAGCAAACGGAGTCGAAGACACTCAAATACTTGACGAAATAGAAGCAAGAAAGCTAGAACCTGCTATTAAATGTTCCGCAGGCCTTTTCTCCCCTTCTACAGGAATTATTGATAGTCATCAATTCATGCTTTCATTGCAGGCCGATTTGGAAAATGCGGGGGGAAAGGTTGTTCTATTAACCGAACTTGTTGGTGCTTGCACAAAAAACAATCAACTTCTTCTCCAAATAAAATCAGATGGAGAACTAATATCAATTGCCTCTCAATGTATGATTAATTGCGCTGGACTTGATGGGTCTAATGTTGCAAAAAATATTAATAAACTTCATAAAAAGCATATACCAGAAACACGCTATGCCCGAGGCAACTATTTCGCATATCAGGAAAAACATCCATTCCAACATCTTATCTATCCTGTACCAGAACCTGGCGGGTTAGGAATTCATCTCACATTAGACTTAGATGGTAAAGCACGTTTTGGGCCAGATGTTGAGTGGGTTGAGAAGCCTATATACTCAGTAGATGCACATCGAAGAGATCAATTTTTTCAAGCTATATCGAATTACTGGCCAAATATAAAAAGAGAGTCGTTAAAACCTGACTATGCAGGCATAAGACCTAAAATTGTAGGACCTAATGACTCTCCTGGAGACTTTATGATCCAAGGGCCTCACACACATGGCATAAGCGGCCTAATAAACTTATTTGGAATCGAGTCTCCAGGTCTGACCGCATCTTTAGCTATTTCAGAGCATGTAATGGAAATTTTTTCTAAGGAAATCATGTAAATATTTTTTGGCCTTTGACTGGAATTAAAACGATTGGATACTAAACAACGTACTTGTGATTTTATGCGGCTAGCACCTGGAATCCAGAGATTACTAGCCCCCAACCCAGGGATGATGACTGGACCAGGTACTAATACGTACCTATTAGGCGAAAAAGAAATAGCAGTAATAGACCCTGGACCAGCTATAGACTCACATATAGCTATGATTCAAAAAGTAGCCTCTGCACCAATTAGATGGATTATCGTTACTCATACACACCTGGATCATTCACCAGCAGCCTACCCACTAGCTGAAGCAACTGGTGCAGAATTACTAGGTAAAAGTCCACCAAACGGTTCAAATCAAGATCAGACATTCTCACCGAATCGCCATTTAAATAACGGAGATAAAATTGAAACGGCAGAATTTACTCTTACAGCAATTCATACGCCGGGACATGCCTCAAATCACCTTTGTTATTTGCATGAGAAACTTCAATGGATATTCACAGGAGACCATGTAATGAATGGATCCACAGTGGTCATTAACCCACCTGATGGAAACATGCAGGACTACTTGAACTCTCTTAAAAAATTAAAGACCTTCCAACCTAAAAAACTGGCTCCTGGTCATGGTGATTTACTAAAAGATCCTCAAACGACCCTAGATTGGATTATTACACATAGATTAAAACGCGAAAAAAAAGCTATGGATGCTATTCGTACCATGTCCGGTAGCTCTCTCAGCATATTAGTTAAGAAGGTTTATGATGATGTTGATGCGCAGTTGCACCCAATAGCAGAACGCTCTCTTCTAGCGCATCTTATTAAACTTGATATAGAGGGTCTTGTTCAAACAAGAAATGGACTTTGGCATCTAAAATAGAGATAACGATGAAAAAAATTACATGCATACCTATAACAGTATTTTTGACATTATTTTGTTTGAGTACAAAAATCTCAGCCCAAACAGCAGAATCACCTATAGCTGTATCTAATAATATTCATGCCGATGTCATAACGATCGATAGTCATGCTGATATCCCTTTGAATTTTGCTACTGAGACCGTTGACCCATTAAATGCTGCTCGCCAGGTTAATTTAGAAAAGATGCGGGAGGGAGGGCTAGATTTTGCTTTCTTTATTGTCTATGTAGGACAAACCGAACGCACTCCAGAAAATTACTTACAAGCGCAAATAGATGCTATGACGAAGTTTAATGCTATTCATCGCATGACTAACGAAATGTACCCAGAATTAATTGAACTGGCTTACTCAGCAAATGATGTTGAACGAATCCATACTTCAGGAAAACTTATTGCAGCAATTGGTATCGAAAATGGCTATGTAATTGGTACTGATTTGTCATTACTAGAAAAATATTATGAGCTTGGAGCACGCTATATGACTTTAGCCCATAGCGGTCATAATGATATTTCAGATTCTTCTCAGCCACGACCTCAATTTGGAGATAGTGAATCAGAACATGATGGAATAAGTCAGTTTGGAGAGAAAGTCATAGATGAGATGAATCGAATTGGAATGATGATTGATATCTCCCATATCTCTAAACAAGCAGCTCTTGATGCTATACGGTTATCAAAAGCACCTGTGATTGCATCACACTCTAATGCACGCGCACTTACTGACCATTACCGAAACATGGATGATGAGACACTTCTTGCACTAAAAAAGAACGGTGGCGTGATGCAGGCAACAGCCCTGGCCTCCTTCGTAAAAACATCAAGTAATGAGGAAATAGAAGCATCCCGACAAATTATTTCTGATTATGGAATAGAAAGGATTAGCCAATGGTGGGATCTTACTAGCGAACAACGCGTTGAAATAAAAAATAAATTGTCGAGTATTGACTATGCAGATATCAATGATTTCATTGACCATGTCGACTACGCTGTGAATTTAATAGGAATCGACCATGTTGGATTAAGCTCTGACTTTGATGGTGGTGGTGGCGTCCTAAGGTGGTTTGATGCCGCAGAAACTTTCAATGTAACGTTAGAACTTGTGAATCGTGGCTATAGCAGGGAAGATATTCGCAAATTATGGGGTGGAAATCTGATCAGAGTATGGAAGGAAGTAGAACGGTTTTCTATAGAGACTCGCTAACCTATAAATCAGCAAACTTTCCATCAGTAGTACCTAAGTTCTCTAGTAATTTTGGCACTTCCCAGTAAAGCGAACCAAAACGATCACGTAATTCACATATTGCCTCATATACACGTTGCACACCTATTTCATCTGCATAGTGCATTGGTCCACCACGATACCGTGGAAAGCCATACCCATTAGTCCATACCACATCAATATCCGTAGAACGGGGCGAGATACCTTCTTCTAGTATTCTTGAACCCTCTAAGATCAAAGCATAGATACAACGTTCTATGATCTCCTGTTCGCTAATTTCCCGCTGCTCCACACCAAGTAATTCTGCCTCTCGACTAATCATTACTTGTACCTCTGGGTCCGGAACTGGTTCGCGCGAACCTGAGTCATATAAATACATTCCCTTACTGGTCTTCTGTCCGAACCTCCCCATTTCAGACAACATATCTGCAATACGATAAAAAAGAGGGTCCTCAGGTTGGTCAGTTCTTTCCTGGCGAATTTTATAACCCACATCAAGTCCTGCTAGATCAAAAACGGCATGAGGTCCCATGGCCATCCCCCACTCTTGAAGCACACCATCTACTTTTTCTGGAGGCGCCCCTTCTAATAAAAGAAGTTGTGCTTCCCGCCCATAACCGTGCAACATTCTATTTCCAACAAAACCAAAACAGTTACCCACAACCACCCCTATCTTTTGCAACTGCTTTGAAAGAGCGAGCGCTGTAAGTAAAACATCATCTGCTGTTTTAGCTCCACGTACTATTTCTAATAGTCGCATGATGTGAGCTGGGCTAAAAAAATGTAGTCCAATCACATCTTCTGGTCTGTCTGTTGCAGCAGCTATTTCATCTATATCAAGCGTCGAGGTGTTGGTAGCTAATATTGCACCAGGACGACAAAACTTATCTAACGTTCGAAAGACTTCTTTTTTTATAGCCATATTTTCGAAAACTGCTTCAATCAGAAGGTCTGAGTTAGCAACAGCTTCAAAACTCTGGGTTGTCTGTAGTCGCTCAAGACCTTCATTCATACCTGCATCATCTATTCTTCCGCGAGCAACGTCATGCTCAAAGAGACCCTTGATTGACTCTTTACCCCGTTGAAGTCCTGATCTTTCACTATCTATCAAAATCACCTTAAAACCGGCTCGTAGAGCACTGTAGGCGATACCTGCCCCCATAGTACCCGCACCAATCACTGAAACCTCATCTATCTGACGCTGCGAGGCCTCAGCTGAAATTCCAGGAATCTTTGCTACTGCTCGTTCAGCAAAGAAGACATGTCTTAACGCCTTAGATTGTGAGGATTTTTTGCATTCACTAAAAAAATCTCTCTCCTGCACTACTGCTTCATCAAAGGGCATTTCAATAGAAGACTCAACACTACATATGATTTTTTCTGGGGATATTAGTCCTCGTGTTTTAACAGCTATCTTTTTACGATAATTATCAAAAAAACCTACCGAAACAGGATCAACAGTAAGATCACGAACACGCCGAATAGGCTTGCCTTCAATCAACAACTTGTTCGCAAACGCAATGGCACCATCCAAAAGAGATTCATCATCAATCAATTGATCTAAAATGCCTAAACTGAGGGCAGTTTTAGCATTCACAGGCTTACCTGAAATCATCATATCGAGTGCGTTTTTCACACCTATTAATCGAGGTAAGCGCTGAGTTCCCATCGCTCCAGGTAATAACCCCAAAGTTACTTCTGGGAGACCAACATAAGCTTTTAGACTAGCTACTCTGAAGTGGCATCCCATAGCTAGCTCAAGTCCTCCTCCAAGAGCTGTACCGTGCATCGCTGCAATAACAGGTACGTCACTATTTTCAATACAGGAAATAACCTCTGAGAGATGAGGTGAAAGCGGGGTTTTATTAAATTCGCGAATATCAGCACCCGCACAAAATGTTCGCCCGATACAAATAAGGACAATTGCTTCCACGTCATTATTGATCTTAATCGCCTCCAGTGCGTACACAAGTCCTGATCGAACAGATTGCGACAAGGCGTTAACTGGCGGACTTTCAATAGTTATAATTGATAAGTTATTACGATATTCAACGTTAACACTACTCATGGTAATACCTTTAAATCAGCTATTTATAAATAAAAGGACCTATACTTTATCGGCTTTAATTCCTAATACTTAGAGCATGCATGAAAGACTTTATATATCTTTAAGAAACCAGTTTGCAATCAATTGAAGTCCCATAGTGATTCTAAAAGGTCTTGTTCCCACATTTCCCGGTAATGAGCAGTTGGGTCACATGGAGTGGTCCCTGCTACCAATTGAAATTGGATATTATCATCTCTAGCTGAGCCTCTTTCTCTAATAAGTGGCTCCGTATAATACGGATCATGAATGATCATTTTTCTATCCATGGTAAGTTGATCTTCGCTTAGAGTATAAGTTTCAACAATTCTTGTACCTTCCCCAGACATAGGTAATCCCAAGCCATCTAGCCAACTTTGAGAAAGATGAGAAGTTTCAATTCTAAAAACATTATTTTCCCATTTACCGGTAGAGAAACCCATTGGACTTGCTAGCAATCCCTCTGGCGCTTCTCTTTCATCCAACCAGACTCTTCTAACTCCGCCATAGTCGACCATAAGGTAGTAGCCCCCAGCATCAACTATTTCTAAATTAAATGGTGCACCAAAAGCCCTTGGCAATCCCATCGGGGAACAGGTTTTAGCTGGATCCTCCCACTCTTTAGTTGCCTCATGAATCCTTCTTCCTTCTTCTGTAAAGGGCGTTGGCTTAGGTTCTAAGTCACCTGCTGTTATTTGAAACTTATATCTATTGTTCCATGCTCCTGTTATGTCATATGGATGAACTGTGGGTGCAACCCCATAAGACTTATTAGGATCAGCATTAATATCTACAATATCGTACGCGCTTGATGATGCCCCATCTAAAATATTGCGTACCTCTCCATTTGCCAATGTCACCCATTCCATAAAAATCTTTTTAGTTGAGTTTCTGCCCAAAGCACCAGAGAGTTTTATCTTATCTCCCACCTTAATAGTATCTTGATCCCAATTTATTCCGAGTAGCACACCTACATTATGCGTTTGAACTTGCCACTCCTCCATCGTTCCATTTTCTAACTGCGTTCTTACCCTATAAGTTACATGAGGATTAGAAAACCTGACCCAAGTTACTTCGCCTTCTAAAGTCGCATTTTGATTTCGATCAAACTCAAAAGCGAATGAATGGTGTGCCACAGATAAATCCATAAAACCCAATACCAATAATAGGCTCAAATAAAATATTGCTTTTAAAGTATTCATAACTTCTCCAGGTTCTGTTTAATCTTTTAAGCTATTACCCGTATCTCTTGTAGTTTACTAAAGAGAGAAAGAGAAAAAAATTTAGCTGCAAAAATTACGATAGAAGCTACAATACACACACATATTTAAGCTGTGAATCAAGAGAGTTAAGTAATGACCTATGTAGTTACGGATAGCTGTATAAAATGCAAACTCACTGACTGTGTTGAGGTATGTCCCGTTGACTGCTTCCATGAAGGTCCTAATATGCTGGTCATAGACCCAGAGGAATGCATTGACTGCACTTTATGTGAGCCCGAATGCCCAGTTGAAGCAATTTGCTCAGAAGATGAGATACCAGAGGGTCAAGAAGAATTTCTAGAACTTAATGCAGAACTGTCCCAGAACTGGCCTGTCATTACGGAAGCTAAAGATGCGCCTGCAGACGCTGATGATTGGCGGGAAGTTAAAGATAAACTACAGTATTTAGAAAAATAATGCACATATAATCTCTATATTACTTTAGAGAATTTTAACGTCTTTTTGGCTATTTTAGAAGGATTTAGAAGATTTTAGAGGAATTTAGATTGATATATATTAGTTAGTAGACCTCATGATTCATAACTCTATGGAGTCACAACAAAGATAAGTCATAAGTTTAGTTTCACCTTCTAGATAGCACATTAAGGAATATAAGAATGAAACCCGCTCGACCCTCTTCAGCGGTTATATTAGTACGCGAGGTTCAGCGTAATATCGAGGTTTTCATGGGTCAACGCCATGAAAAAGCAACATTCGCTTCAGCATATGTCTTTCCTGGAGGAGTGGTTAGCACAGACGATAGTACAATATACCCACACTGTCGCGGCTTAAATGAAGACGATGCAAACCAAATTTTATCAGTCGGATCCGGCGGTCTAGACTATTACAGTGCAGCAATCCGAGAGCTTTTTGAAGAAACTGGGGTGCTCTTAGCAGTCACCTCTAATAACCAATGGATTAGCGATAATATTAATCCATATCCTCTATTAGAAAAAACTCGGGTAAATCTTAGAGCAGGAAAACTGCCCTGGTCTAAGGTCTTATCAAACGAAAACATAACTTTAGCCACAGATGAATTGTATTATCTGGGACATTGGGAAACTCCTGTTACTCTTAACGCTCGGTTTTCTACACGTTTTTTTCTAGCAGAATTACCTACAGGTCAATATGCGCATCATGACGGAGAAGAATTGGTTACGAGCAGATGGTTAAAACCAAGCGATGCATTAACGCTAAATAAAACGGGAAAAATAAAACTTCCTTTTCCACAAATGAAACAGTTAGAAACCCTTGCCGATTTTAGTACGCCAGAAAATTTACTGAATTGGGCCCATAACAGGTGGCGTGAGCCAATAAAGAAAGTGCGTCCCTGGATCAAGAAAACAAAAGGTAAAAGCCAGGTTATTTTACCATGGGAACCAAACTACCCTGATAACGCTTAATACTATTGTTGCAGAAGATAGGAGAATTTAACAAAAAACTGCTCGCCATCGCGGCGTAAATTACCGCTTGTTCGTACCAGTTCTGTACCATCCTCAGTATCCACCAAATTAAAATTACTAGAATTACTGTTATAACCCGCATAGAGCGCAGACCAAGGGTTAATGACATATCGAACTAGCAAGTCATAGTTCATACTCTTTTTTCTCGTCAACGAACTTAATGCACCAGGATCTGTGTTTTCTTCTTGCAAGATAAAGCGCAAGGATGTTTCCTGTGTGAACTGATAATTCCATTTGGCTCTTACTATAGAATCACTCAAAATATCTGCAGCAGTTAATGGATCCTCTAATGTAGTATTAAGATATGTAAGATCAAGCCGTAACCGTTCTGATGGCCTCCATACAAAACCTACCTCACTAATTTTAAAATCAGACAACTCTGGCTCTTTACCCACTATTGGCGATAGGTTGATTGCATCGCCCCCTCTAAGCTTTGCTGAAAAACCAAAGGTAGAGAATATCTCAGTTGCAAACTCAGCCCTCCATTGCTTCTGATTAAAATCTTTATTTCTATTCAGATTAGAATGATCTTGAGCTCTTAACCGCTCTCGCATGTTATCTGACCGGAAAAGGACAGAGGTTCTACCATCCCAAGTTGCTTCCATTCGATAATCAATATTTTCATAAATCCTGAGGCCCTTTTGATCTACTACTGTATTAATACCTATTCTCGGAGTCCAACTATTAACCAAACCATTTTCTGGCCAAAACGTGTAGCCCATGTTTGTATGTCTAGACCTCGTATCAGCAAAGGTATTTCTGTTCTGATAGCCAAGGTCCACCTGAAAGTCTTCAGTTGTATCAATCTGATGAATATGAATTCGCAAACTTCTACCTTGTCGGTCAAACTTAACATTAGACTGACGACCATCGGAGGTAGCACCTACAGAGTCTTTAGCGTTCGTATCAATAAACTGCATCTGAGTTGTCCAGTTATCAGTTAACCTGAATATCCCATCTACATTAAAAACCCTATTTTCTGTATTACCAAATTCTCGATTAGAATAGAAAATCCCCACTCGATTTTGATCGGATAATTCTCTAAATAAACGAAAAATATTTATGTCGGTAGAACTGCCGGCTAACGGGTCTCCAGCAGACAAGGCTTCTCCTGGTGCCTCATCATTCATAGCCATTGTCCCGATACCCCAGTCACCAAGCTTACCAGTTAACCTTAACCCAACCTCTGGGTCCACAATCCTTCTTGTAAACAATAAGATTGAATCCGTTTCCCCAAAATAATCAGAGTTTTCCAAGAAAAAAGGTCTGCGTTCTGGAAACCGCACCTCGAAACGCTCGTTTGCTGTCACCTGAGGCTCATCCGATTCAACCTGGCTAAAGTCAGGATTAAAAGTTGCATCCAACACTAGGCTATCCTGGATCACCAACTTTGCATCAACACCAATATTGACCTCTGAACTATCATTAAAGGCAGGACCACCAGTAGCTTTTGTATCAAGCACATCATAACTACGACCGAAAACAAAGGGGACTATCTGCATGTTGCGACCTGGAGAAACATCTCGCACACCCGTTGCCACAGCAGCTTGGTTTAATCGACCCTCTATAAGTGAAGAATAGGCAGGCCAGTATGAGTCTTCACTAAGTCTTGGAATGCGCCTGCTAAACTGAACACGCCATGTCTGCTCATCAGTAGCCGGAAATCGCAAGGTACGCAAAGGAATGGTCATCTGTACCATGTACCCTGTATCAGTTAAACGCGAATCGGTGTACCAAAGAGCCTCATACGAGCCATCCCATCCGTTGCTACCTCTTGCAAGATCTGACCAGCGTCCATCACTTTGAGTGCCCGCAGCGCTAGACCCAAAACCATAGGCAGTTCGCTGATCATTAAAAGTATCGATTAGAAGCCCCACCCAATCATCATTCTGGATTTCTTCACGTGGTGCGAAGTTAGCACGCACCTGGTCAGCCTCTGTATCAAAAGCAAGAAAAATCGCATAAAAATTGTCGCTATCGTAGGCTGCATAAACAACCGTTTCTTGCGTTGCTGGATCACCATTGCTCGGCTCGCGCTGGGTGAAATCCTGCGCCCTAGACATCATAACGGCAATCTCAGAAGAAGGTTGCATACCTGAAAAATCATCAAGCGTCGGCGGACGATCAATAAGAGGAATCTCAAAATTGATGGTTTCTTGAGAGAAACCAATCAAACTCGTCTGGAATAAAACCAAGACAAGTAAAAATCTAATTAACTCAAAGGCTCTCACGGAAGAAGTGCCTCCTCAATAGGTCTATTTAGGTACTGCCGAGCGCATTCTATATGAAAAAAGCCTTATATAATGAACTCAAGATGAAATATTTTTCATGCAAAAAAAATTATTACTATTTTCTCTAAATTCATACGGTTTAGTTACGATCAGCCTCTCAAGATGTTATAACTAGATTTGAATAAAATTCTATAATTATTAACAACCTACTATGATAATAGACTGCCATGGTCACTACACAACTGAACCACCAGAACTTGGTCTTTACCGTGATAAACAAAAATCAGATTTAGAAAAAGATCCATTTTTCCAAACAAGTAAAGGCGTGCTCAATATAACTGATGACCAGTTGAGAGAAAGCGTAGAAGGCGCCCAACTAAAAATACAGCAAGAACGCGGTGCCGATAGAACAATTCTATCACCGCGAGCGAGTGGCATGGGCCATCATATTGGCAATGAGTCCACTAGCATTGCATGGACCGCTCACTGTAATGAACTCATATACAGGCTCACACAACTCTATCCAAAAAACTTTATAGGTGTATGTCAGTTACCTCAATCACCAGCTACGACACTTGAAAATTCTGTCATCGAATTGGAAAGATGTATCACAGAATTAGGATTTATTGGCTGCAATCTTAATCCCGATCCAAGTGGTGGTTACTTTAACTCTCCACCACTTGGCGACAAGTATTGGCACCCCTTATATGAAAAAATGTGCGAACTAAAAGTCCCTGCAATGATCCATGTCAGTGCTGCTTGCAATCAAGCATTCCATACAACTGGTTCTTATTACCTGAGCGCTGATACTACCGCTTTTATGCAAATACTCACCTCTAACATATTCAAAGATTTCCCAGATTTAAAACTAATTATTCCTCATGGCGGAGGAGCAGTTCCCTTCCACTGGGGACGTTTTAGAGGTCTTGCTGATATGTTAAAGAGACCCCCTCTTCAAGACTTGGTTCTCAACAATGTATTTTTTGATACCTGTGTATATCATCAACCTGGCATTGATTTATTACTCGATGTAATACCGATAGACAATATATTGTTTGCATCAGAGATGCTTGGTGCAGTCCGTGGTATCGACCCTGAAACAGGATATTATTTTGACGATACAAAGCGATACATTATCAATAATAAAACTCTTAGCGACCAAGATCGTGAGAAAATCTTTGAAGGAAATGCTCGGCGGGTTTACGGACGTCTAACAGACGCCTTAACCGTCTAAGAATGTTCTAATATATTCAGAACACAAAGATTCTTTTGCCTAACGATTATCAGATACCCACACGGAGTCTATGGATAGGCCAACCTAAAGCCTTCTCTATTGGGCATCTGAATACCGGGAAGGGTTTGGGAATTCATAGTCTGATCTTCGTTGACAATACCGTTAAGAAAAAGAATATAGGCGGTAACTGCATAAACCTCATCGTTTGTTAAAGACTGTGGCTGCAAATAAGGCATTGCACGGCGAATATAATCAAAAACCGTCGTAGCATAGGGCCAATAGCTACCTACAGTCTTAATTGGAGCAGGTCCACTTAAGGTGCCATGCCCGCCAGCTAGACGGTCATTTATTTGGCCCTGTCCTTGCTCACTATGGCATGCAAGACATTTTATGGCATAGATATCTGCCCCTTCAAGAACTGTACCTGAACCTTCAGGAAGCCCAACTCCATCAGGACCTATACTGATATCCCAAGCCTCAACTTCTTCGACAGTAGCTTCTACCCCAAGATTAGGGCCTTCCTGGGCAAACACCTGAAAAATACAGATGTAAAAAACCATCAGACTAGCCAGAACTTGCTTATACATAAGTGTTAACCGCCCGCCCTTCGGCATCAATAGCCCATGACTGTATACCGTTGTAGTGATATGCGAACTTCATACCTTTTTCTGCAATGATGGAATCTCGTGTAGGCTGAATAGCTCCAGTATTATCAATGGCGCGACTCATTATTACTGCAGGAGCCCCATTCCATCGCCATGCCATTCGAAACCGCGTAAGCGATCTATCGAGAACTGGTTCAGACAAAGCAGCCTCACCCCAAGTTAAACCCCCATCTGCTGATACCTCCACTTTACTTATATGGCCACCTCCGGACCAAGCGATTCCAGATATTTCGTAAATCCCTGCTCCATTTAAATCAAGCCCAGGAGATGGTGATGTAATGACTGATTTCACGGCCATCGGATAAGTAAACATTAATGAAGTCCCATCATCCAGAAGATCCGTATACTTAGATGTTTCATCCTTTGTCATTGTCGGCTCTGCAGTGACCTTAATTCGCCGAAGCCACTTAACGCTTGTGTTCCCCTCGAAACCAGGCAGAAAAAGCCTCATTGGATAACCATTATCTGGTCTCAATCGTTCCCCATTTTGATAGATTGCAATAATCGCATCATCCATCGCCTTAGCCATAGGAACACTTCGACTCATCGCAGCAGAATCACTCCCTTCAGCTAAAATCCATCTTGCACTAGGATCAACGCCCGCCTCATCTAAAAGAATGGATAGAGGAATTCCAGTCCACTCGCTGCAAGAAACTAGCCCATGAAGCACGCCGCAATCTTGATCTACAGGCTCATCAATAAGTCCAGAAACTCGACTGTTACCAGAACATTCAATGAAATGTATTTTTGAGATCATCGGATAGCGAGAAAGCATGTCCATATCAAAGATAAGAGGCCTATCTACAAGACCATGGATAAGGAAGCGATGTTCATTCGGATCAATTTCTGGAATGCCGCTATGATGTCTCTCAAAGTGCAAAGAATTAGGCGTAATAATTCCCTCTAGATGCTGCAATGGTGTACGTGAAGCACCAGCACCAGTCGTTCCTGGTGCCGACCCAGCAGTCCTTTGAACATGGTCCTCGAATCTTGCTCTTGTCCCATATGCCCCCACTCCCTTTCCCGGCGATTGCATCCATGCTGGTCGTCCCTGCATATTTTGAGCATTCGTAGTTTCGGAACCTAGCATACCCATGGTTCCAACACCGAAAATCGAGCCAGCTTGGGTCAAGAAAACACGCCTATGTAATAACCCATTTCCGGCTACAGACTCTTCTATTCTTTTAGATTTAGATTCCACAATTCCCCCGAAATTAGACTCCATTTAACAAAAACTTAGAGTAATTTAAATGTCTCAAGCAGCCATAGCATTAAAATCATCATAAAAATCTTAACAAACTTTTTTAAAATACACCTATTAAGAAACAAGCGTCGATTTCAGCTCATACAATGCCTCTTCTAACTGAAAGATTTTTAATAAAACTGCCACACGCATCCACATACCATTACGCTCTTGCCTCCAATACATAGCACGAGGATCAATATCCACCACAGGGTCTATTTCCGGGCCTCGGGGTAAAGGATGCATAATTATTGCGTCCGACTTCATCATTTTAAGTTGGTTTTTATCAACAGTGTATTGATTCAAATCGACATCATTAGACTCATCTTGTTGGTCCCACTCAGATTGCATGCGTGTGACATAAAGAGCATCTAATTCTTGAATTACTTCTGATAAGCATTTCGTTTCCACAAACGAAGTGCCTTGCTCCTTAAGGTGTGCTTTAACATCATCCCGCATAGAAAAAATATTTGGTGCAATAAAAACTAAGCGTACATTGAAATAATTCTTCATCAAATAACATAGTGAACGCGCAGTTCTACCGCGCCTTAAATCACCCATCATCCCTATTACCTTTCCATCTATACCGCCGCGTTGTGAAAAACTACGGTTAAGCGTATAGATATCAAGCAACGCTTGCGTGGGATGTTGATCGCTACCACTTCCAGCATTAATTATTGGCACAGGACGCTTAATTACATCCATCATCCGTGCCGCCTGAGTTGCACGCCCAGGTTCTTGGGAGCGCATAATAATCACATCTACATAAGAACTAAACGTACGTATAGCATCCTCAAAGCTTTCTCCTTTCACCTCTGATGAGGTAGACCGATCACGTATTTCACTTGTACGGATACCCAAAATATGACAAGCATTATTAAATGATAGGAATGTTCGGGTAGAAGGCTGAGTAAAATAAAGCATTGCTCGCCGATTTGAAGCTAGGTCTTGCAAAAGCCGCGCTCCAGTCGAGCACTTGGATAGCATACGAACGCAGTCAGCAAGATCACACAACTCATCTAACAACTCACGCTTAAAGACTCGAGGATCAATAACATGGAAGAATGTCGTGCTACCGCTTGACTGCTCCCTTTGTTCTTGAGCTACTTCTCTCGTCACCCAGATGCCCCGTTTATTGCCACTTATAGCATACAGGGAAATGGTCAAACATGGACAAAAAACACTTCTATTTCTGTAAAGCCTACACCACAAAAGCAAACCTCTGTGGTGCCGGTGGACGGATTCGAACCGCCGACCCACGCATTACGAATGCGTTGCTCTACCGCCTGAGCTACACCGGCTTGGCTGGATGTGCATCGATTATTAGATACTTAGAATCTTTTTACTAGGCCAAAAATATCGTATTACAAAATTTATCTAAAAATTTCTTTAAAGTACCCCTGAGGCCCAGATATTCCAGTTAGAAATTTTTAGATCTATGTTTACACGTATAAAAAATCTCTTGATTCAGACAATGTTACGATAGTGAGAATAACTCTATACATTGCATTAATGCTCAAATTTTATATTGCTATATGATCAAGAATAAAACCGTACTATTTATTTTTATCTTGGCCACATTAGTGAGCTATGCAGGAATCATTGAAGCTCAACGGACTAGTGAGATTGCACCTATTGATTCTAACGGACCAGTGACTTACTTCATTGCGGAAGGCTCAGAACAATCACACTATAAAAAATCAGACCATGAACTAGCCATGTGGGCTTTGAGAGCCTGGGAAAAAAACTCAGGGGGAGCAATTCAATTAATTCCTGGTTCTGAAACAACAGCATTACTGAGAGTCTATTGGGTACCAGCATCCTCCGGACAATATGGGGAAATGTGGCCATTGTTTGTAGATGGTCAACGTGGAGCTGGCGTTTTCATTCGACCAAATATTGATGCACTAGGAGAAGAACTAGCACAACGCGCAAGATTAGACCCAATTTTTCGAGATACGATTATTTATCTGACATGTCTCCATGAATTAGGGCATGCTTTAGGACTTGCTCACACTACCGATTACTCAGACATAATGTACTCATTTGGGTTTGGAGGCGATATCCCGACGTTTTTTGAACGTTATAGAGAACAGCTAAAGTCAAGACAGGATATACAGAAGATACCTGGGTTATCTGCAAGTGATATCAGTCGCCTTCAATCACTTTACAATACAGACTACTAAGCAATAAGTCCTTAATCACGAGAATCACGAACGTGTATGACTACCTCTACACCAGCTGGCTCTGTACCTTGAGGAAGGTCCGTGTTTACTTTTAAATCAATTCCATGCGGAGGAATATCAGTAAGCTCTCCACTATCTAAATTATAAAAATGATGGTGAGGCTTTATCGTAGGATCATAGAATTGCCTAGTTGGATCAACTTGAATTGTCTTTAATAAGCCACGCTCACAGAACAAGTTCAATGTGTTGTATACAGTAGCCTTAGAGATCTTTGACCCTTTTTCCCGGATACGAGCAATAATCTGATCGGCTGAAGCATGTTGTGGTGAGCTGAGAATTACCTCGCCAACATCTAACCGTTGCACAGTAGGCAACACTCCATGGCTTTCCAATTGTTGTACAACCTTCTCTCGGGTCATACCTTTACACCCTTACAAATCAGTCACTTGGAAGTATACTCTTCAAAACCCGCCTCTGACAATATTCCATCAAAAGTTATTAATAAAAAATGATTACCCTTTTTATTCCCTACTGCTATAACAGGTTTCTCATCACTATGATTCTCGGTTTAGCAATGTATCCAATATCAGAAGTACTGCGCCTAATGTAATTGCAGAATCAGCAACATTGAAGACTGGAAAAAACCATTGTTGGTAATGAACACGAATAAAATCAACAACGTGTCCCCATAAAATTCGATCTATAACATTTCCTAGCGCACCACCCATAATAAAAGCTAAAGAAACCGCAAGAAGCGCTTGACCTCGAGATGGCAACTTTATTAACCATACACAAATAACTGTGCTAGCCCCGATACCTAAACCAGTAAACATCCATCTCTGCCATCCAGAAGCATCGCTGAGAAAACTAAAAGCAGCACCGGTATTGTGAATACGCATAAAATCAAGCACCGGAAGAAGAGTCACAGAATCAAACTCATCAAAACGATCCATGATTAATGACTTAGTCCACTGATCAAGGATCACAACAGTTACTGCCAACCAAAGCCACCGAGAAGCTCCCAGATCAATTGAATGCCATGATCTCACTAAGAACCCCAAAAACCCTGCAGGAATATGTTTATCTGACTTCAAGACTTTCTTGCTAGGTTTTTTAGATTTTTTTGCCTTGGAAGTTCTTTTTTTTAAACCTAGTTCTGAAAGTTTTTTATCTGTATTTTTGGAGGTTTTTTTTATAGTTTTCTTTTTTGAGATCACGCGTACACCCTAAGCTCACCAGAACCTTCTACATTACCCACACATCGCCCACAAAGCTCTTTATGCTTATCATGGTTGCCAACGTCATCACGCCGATGCCAACAACGTGCACACTTGTCTTCTTCGCTACGACCCAATTTGATCCAAAATTGCGTGGATTCTGAACAAACAGCAACCGAGTCTTTTGGACGTTGGTCTTCAGGAGAGACTTTTGCTTCAGATGTAATAAAAACAAACCGCAACTCATCTCCAAGTGTTTCAAGTGTAGTCATTAAGTTCGGCTCACAAAAAATATGAACCCAAGCATCTAAAGGGGCTCCAATTTCACCCTCTTCTCTAACCCGTTCAAGTTCTTTTGAAACAGCTTGACGTACATCTAAAATAAGGTCCCAGTCAATATTCTCCATTCGAGTTTCTTTTGGCAAGGCATGCCAATTAGAAAGAAATACTGAGTCTGTTCTGGCACCAGGAAGTGACTGCCAAATCTCCTCAGCAGTAAAAGTGAGTATCGGAGCTAACCAACGAACCATAGCCTCTGCAATATGATACATCGCAGTTTGCGCAGATCGACGAGGTAACCCGTCTGTCCCAGTTGTATAAAGTCGATCCTTTATAACATCAAGATAAAACCCGCCCATTTCAACAACACAAAAATTATGCACTTTATGAAATATATGATGAAACTCATAACGCTCATACGCTTTGATTACTTCTTCTTGTAATGTGCAAGCCCTATCAATTGCCCACTGATCCAGATAAATCATGTTTGATATCGGAACTGCATGCTTCTCAGGATCAAAACCAGATAAGTTACCAAGCAAGAATCGTTGTGTATTGCGTAGTCTTCTGTATGCATCAGAAACACGAGTTAAGATCTCATGAGATACGCTCATTTCAGCTCGATAATCTGTAGCAGCAACCCATAATCGAAGAACATCTGCTCCCAAAGTTTTATAAATCTTCTTTGGCTCTACGACATTACCCAGCGACTTGGACATTTTATGACCCCGCTCATCCACCGTAAAACCATGAGTCAATACTCCTTTATAAGGAGCATGGTCATACATACCAACTGAGGTCAAAAGACTCGATTGAAACCATCCTCGATGTTGGTCAGATCCCTCTAAATAAAGATCAGCAGGTAATGAAACTTCTTCTCGGAGTGTGCCTACAACATGATGACTAAATCCAGAATCTAACCAGACATCCATCACATCAGTAACTTTTTCATACTCAGCACAATCAGCGTCTAAAACATCTTTGGAATCCAGCTCGAACCAAGCATCAATGCCATTCCGTTCTACCTTATCTGCGACTTGGAGCGCTATTGCTACTGATTCTGGATGCATGACTCCCGTCTTTCTATGCACAAACAAAGGAATTGGCACACCCCAGTTCCGTTGCCTTGAGATGCACCAGTCTGGACGATTGCTCACCATGCCACGAATGCGTTCTTCACCCCATTCTGGAGTCCAAGTTATATCTGGCAAAACTTTCAGGGAATTTTCTCGAAGCATATTATGGTCCATGCCAATAAACCACTGAGGCGTGGCTCTAAATATCACCGCAGTCTTATGTCTCCAACAATGAGGGTAACTATGAGTTATAGGCTCAAGATGCAGTAATGAACCTGATTCTTCTAATAGTTCAATAATACGGTTATTTGCTGACTCAATATGAACACCAGCTAATAATGGTGTGTCTGCGGAATACTTACCGACCTCATCAACACAACACTCCAGAGGCAAGTCATATTCAACGCCAAGCGTAAAATCCTCATGACCATTACCCGGCGCAGTATGCACCGCACCTGTACCTGCCTCTATAGTTACATGCTCCCCAAGCACCACAGGCACTAATCGATCATAAAAAGGGTGTTTTAATTCTAGCCCTTGAAACACTTTTCCAAGTGCGTCCGCTATTATTACTGGATCTCTCAGACCATAACGAGTAGAAACCATATCGAGCATATCGCTCGCGACCAAAAGATACTCCTTCTCCTGAACATTCATTATTTGGATCAGGCTATATTCGAGATCTGAATTCAACGCAACGGCCTGATTGCCAGGCAATGTCCAGGGTGTTGTTGTCCATATCGGTATTGAAACTGTCCCATCAGGAATCTCAATATTTAATATGCGACTAAAAACCGAAACATCATTTACAAAAAATCTTACATCGATTGCATCAGAAGATTTATCTTGATACTCCACCTCTGCCTCAGCCAGGGCAGACCGGCAATTTAAGCACCAGTGGACAGGTTTGTACCCACGATAAACTAGACCCCTATCAATAAGTTTTGCAAACGCACGAATCTGCTCTGCTTCATAGCATGGATCCATGGTTATATAGGGATTTTCCCAATCTCCGTGAACCCCCAGTCTTTTAAGGTCTGTCCGCTGACGTTCTATCTGGACAGTTGCATAATCTCTGCAAGCATCGCGAAACTCCCTTGGAGTAAGCTTTTCACCAGCCTTACCTTTTTTACGTTCCACCTGATGCTCAATTGGGAGTCCATGGCAGTCCCATCCAGGAACATAAGGCGCATCAAATCCGGCTAATATTCTGGATTTAAGAATAATGTCCTTTAGAACGTGATTAAGAGCGTGTCCTAAATGAATATCACCATTAGCATAGGGTGGTCCATCGTGCAAAATAAACTTTGGCCGCCCATTAGCAGCCGCACGAATCTGCCCATAAATATCCTGCTTCTCCCAAGCTTCTAACATCGCAGGTTCCCGTTGGGATAAGTTACCCCGCATTGGAAACTTTGTATTTGGCAAATTTAATGTGTCTTTATAATTTGTCATTTTTTTAAATCAGATAAAACAACTCGAGCATCTGCGACATCCTTATGCATTTGTTTCGTCATAGCACCAATATCAGAATAATTACGCTCTTCACGCAATCGTTCAACAAATTTCACAGTAATATGTTCACCATATATATTTTTATTAAAATCAAATATAAATACTTCTAACAATGGTTCTATACCACCAACCGTAGGACGTGTACCAACGCTCACAACTCCGTCCAAAGTTTTCTCAGCCAAACCCCCAACCTGAGCAGCAAAGATACCATCGACTGGGGCACAGCGGCGATTAAGATTAACGTTTGCTGTTGGGAATCCTAATTTTTTACCAATACCGAGACCGCGGACAACTCTTCCCGAGATAAAATAGTCACGCCCAAGCATTCCGCGAGCTTTTTTCATATCACCTACTCTAAGCGCCTCACGAATTGCGGTACTACTAGCACGTTCATCTTCATAATAAACAGCAGGCACAGCAGTCACACCAAATCCGTTCGTTGAGCCCGCCTTAACAAGATCATCCAATGTTCCAGTCCGTTGTGCAGCAAAACGAAAATCATCTCCTACCACAATATGAGAGGTGTTAAGCCCATTGAGAAGGACATCCTGTATAAAATCGTTAGGTGATAAATCATTGATGCTAGAGAATCTAGGACAAAAAAACTCTTCTACTCCAAATTCTCTAAGAAGCTCATACCTTTCCCTAAATTTAGTAAGACGAGTTACAGGCTGATCAGAAGCAAAGAACTCCTTTGGCATTGGCTCAAAAGACAATACCAAGGCACGACCACTTATCTCCTGCGCTCGTTCTTTCACTTGCCTTAGAATTTCTTGATGTCCAAGGTGAATTCCATCGTAGGCGCCCACTGTTACCGCTCTAGCCTGCGGACTTATTTCTTTTAGCTGTGATAAATGGCGGTAAAACTGCATAACTCAGTGATCAGAACTTATATATAGAAGTGTAATTATAGATCCAGATGACGAATCTGCCGAAGACTTCTGAAACGCAAGCCAAGCATAAAGCAGACTGCAAGATAAACGGCAATACCAGCTGCTACGCATACAAGAAGAGAGCCTATCCGTTCAAACGAAGAGAGTTGTAGCCAGTCCCCAAATATGCCCTGTAAAAAATAAACTGATAACACCATAGATATACAACCCAGAATGACTTGACCCATTAACTTTCCCCACCCAGGACGGGGCTTAAAGAATCCTCCGGTAATAAGTCCTTTATACAAAAGGCTAGCGTTAAAAAGCGCAGATACTGTCGTGGCTAAAGCAAGTCCTGCATGGGGAGCGTAAAAATCACCTCTTATCAGACCAAGAACAAAAATTACATTTAACATCATATTTAGAACAAGCGAGTAAATTCCAATTCTTACTGGCGTACGGGTATCCTGTCGAGAAAAATAACCAGGCGTTAAAACTTTAACTAAAATAAAGCCAAGTATGCCCAATGCATAGGCAATCAATGGTGCTGTCGCCATATTCACATCAAAATTCGTGAATTCGCCACCATAAAAAATAGTTATCAGTAAGGGCTGTGCTAGAACGATTAATCCTAGTGAGGCAGGAAGCGCAAAAACGAAAACTAATCGTAAAGCCCAATCAAGTGTTGCAGAAAAATCCTCTTTAGACGCCTTTGCATGTTGTTCAGAGAGCGTTGGTAATATCACTGTAGCAACAGCAACACCCAAAACACCCAGTGGGAATTCCATCAACCGATCAGAATAATATAACCAGCTAATACTTCCAGCTGCTAAAAATGATGCGATCAACGTGTCAAAAAGAATATTTACCTGAGCAACTGAGGATCCAAATATAACTGGCATCATCAGCTTAAGAATTTTTCTGACTCCTGGATATGTCCAGCCCCATCGCGGAACCGGCAATAACTTTATTTTTATCAAAAATGGTAATTGAAACAAAAGCTGGACCAGTCCTGCCACAAAAACACCTGCAGCAAGGCCAACACCTGGATTATCCAATCTAGGTGCCACCCAGCCAGCAAAGCTGATTAGAACTAAATTCAATAGAACAGGTGTAAACGCCGGTACGGCAAAATTCCTATAAGCGTTAAGAATAGCTCCTGCTAAAGCTGTTAGAGAGATAAAAAACAGGTAAGGAAAAGTAAGCCTAAGCATGTTACGGGAAAGCTCATAACGACCATCACCATCAAGAAATCCTGGCGCAAAAATCATAATTAAAACTGGTGAAGCAATAACGCCAAGGGCTGTAAAAACAAATAACAGAAGACCTAAAGTGCCTGTAACGCGATCTAAAAGTTCTTTAGTCGCCTCTGGAGTTTTAGTTGCCCTATACTCAGAGAAAACAGGTACAAACGCAGCTGAGAATGCCCCCTCTGCGAAAAAGCGTCTGAACAAATTAGGAATCTTGAATGCTATAAAAAACGCATCCATCAAAGGGCTGGCGCCGAACCAACGCGAAAAGCCCACATCCCGTGCGAGACCTGTAAATCGCGACATCAGTGTCATTGAGCTAACCACAAAAGTTGAGCGTAATAGCCCCTGGGGAGGTTTTTTCTCACTTTTAGCTGCATTTTTTTCTGTCATATTCTCGCTAATCAGCCAAAGTTATAGAAATTTTTTAACTTGAACTGCTCCTAATTGATTTGCTCTGCTTGACTTGAGTCAAGTGGGTCTCAATAATACCGCCCTTTTCTAGATACACCCTTGGGTTTAACAAGATATGGCGAACATTCAGTCGGCAAAAAAACGTGCTCGCCAAAACGTGAAGATTCGCCTACACAATGCAATGCTTCGTTCGCGTTTGCGTACCACGTTGAGACATGTCTTAAAAGCTATCGAATCAGGTGATCGCGAAGCTGCTCAGGCAAGCTATAAATTAGCAATTCCCGAAATCGACAAAATGGTCACAAAAGGCATATTAAACAAGAATCGAGGGGCTCGTTACAAAAGTCGCTTGAACGCCAAAGTTCGAGCCATTTAAAAATTCAGGATCCTAGATCAAAAAACCTTTTATAAGCCTAATCTTGACTTAAGCAATTTACGTTGTCGGCTGCTCTAAATAATTTATAATCGCTTGTGCCATCAAATTAGTTCCTTCCCCTGTTACAGCACTAATACTAAAAACCGGTCCTTCCCAGCCAAGAGCATTTGTAATTTTTTCTTTAGTAGCTTCCCACTCATCCCCTGGCAGCAAATCCATCTTGTTTAATGCAAGCCACCGCGTTTGTTTCCCAAGCGTACCTGAATAACGCAATAACTCAGATTCAATCGTTCTGACTGCTTTCACAGAATTATCTTTCCCGACGGCTATATCAACCACATGAACCAAAAGACGAGTCCTTTGCAAATGCCTCAAAAACCTAATTCCTAAACCAACCCCATCGGCAGCGCCTTCTATAAGACCGGGAATATCTGCCATTACAAAGCTTCGGTCCGTTTCTATACGCACTACGCATAAACTAGGATGCAAAGTTGTAAATGGATAATCTGCCACTTTCGGCCGAGCATCAGAGACAGCCCTTATCAATGTTGATTTACCAGCATTTGGCAATCCAACCAAACCAACATCAGCGATTAACTTAAGCTCTAATCCGAGATAGCGTTTTTCCCCAACCTCTCCAGGAGTTGATTTACGTGGTGTACGATTAACACTACTTTTGAAGCGACAATTACCTAATCCGCCTCGTCCACCCTGAGCCACGCACAAACTCTGTCCAACACTAGCAAGGTCTCCAAGAATTTCTTCAGTATCCAAATCGGATACGACAGTCCCTGTAGGGACAAAAATATTTAAATCATCCCCAGATGCCCCAGTTCTTTGCTTGCCGGCCCCCCCACGCCCGGATTTAGCTTTATATCGTCGTTGAACCCTAAAGTCAGCCAAAGTATTAACGTCTTCTCGACCAACTAGGAAAACGCTACCACCATCACCACCATCGCCTCCATCGGGGCCTCCGCGAGGAACATATTTCTCGCGGCGAAAGCTAACACAGCCATCACCTCCCTGGCCTGCCTCTACCCTAATAGTCGCTTCATCAACGAATTTCATTGGCTAAATCCAAAATCAATATTCCCTCTATGCACAAAAAAGGCCCGCAAATCGGGCCTTTACATAAGCATAAACGGATTTTTTATTCGTCCGTAACGCTAACGTATGTTCGGTTTTTAGGTCCTTTTATCTTGAATGCAACTTTCCCCGCTGCAGTCGCAAACAACGTGTGGTCTTTGCCAATACCTACATTAGCACCAGGATGAAATTGTGTGCCTCTCTGACGAATTATTATATTGCCAGCAATAACACTCTCACCGCCATAGCACTTAACACCGAGTCGTTTGGATTCAGAATCGCGTCCATTTTTTGAGCTACCACCTGCTTTTTTATGCGCCATTTATCTACTCCTTTCCTGCTGCTGTCTGGGCCTCACTAGATTTCTTAGGCTTCGCGGCTTTTTCCGTAGGCTTCGCGGCTTTTTTCTTAGGCTTCGCGGCTTTTTTCTTCGCTTCCTCAGTAATTGAGATAATCTCAACTTCAGTAAAATGCTGGCGATGCCCCTTAACTCGCTTATAGTTCTTACGACGCTTGAACTTCACGATCATAATCTTAGATCCACGACCTTGCGCTACTACTTTTGCCTCAACCTTACTACCAGGCACAAGCGGAGAACCCACTTTAACACTAGACCCTTCACCGACAAGCAAAACCTCAGAAAACTCAACTGAATCGCCTTCTTCAGCATGAAGCCGTTCAATTTTTAATCGATCACCTTTGCTGGCGCGATATTGCTTACCGCCCGTTCGAAAAACCGCATACATTCGGGGAAGCCTCCAATCTGGAGATAACAGGGAAGGCGCGGAATTGTAGTGACTTATCCTTGCACAGTCAACGAGTTAGCAAACACCAAGATCTTTATTCCCCCCCCATTATCTCGCTAAAAACAAGAAACGATAAAATCTCGCCAAGTCGTAATCTATCAGGCATTATAAAAAAGATGACGCAACCGCTTGAAACCCCCCATAACTCTTCCTCTTTAGACACAGTAAGGTTACTGGTACAAGAGGATTGGGAAGGTGTTAATAGAGTTATCGTTCAACGCCTGGGCAGCGATGTAGCGCTAGTTAATCAGGTCGCACACCACATTATCCATAGTGGAGGAAAAAGGCTTAGACCTTTGACTGTACTTCTGGCAGCCCGAGCTTGTGGATATAAATCAACAAAACATATTTTAGCTGCGGTCATTATTGAATTCATACATACCGCTACCCTGTTACATGATGATGTTGTAGACGGATCAGGCTTAAGACGTGGCCAGGAAACAGCAAATGCTGCATTTGGAAACCAAGCAAGCGTACTCGTGGGAGACTTTCTATATTCGAGAGCCTTCCAAATGATGGTAGAAATTGGGGCTATCCAGATGCTAGATATTCTAGCAAACGCGACGAATACAATTGCTGAAGGCGAAGTTCTTCAACTTATGAACTGTAAAAACCCTGATATTACGGAAGAAAGCTACCTAGAAATAATCTATAGAAAAACCGCTAAATTATTTGAAGCAGGAACTCACTGTGGAGCAATACTTGCGCAATCAGATGAACACATTCAAAGAAGCTTACTTGAATATGGCCGACATCTAGGCTTAGCGTTTCAACTTATAGACGATGCCCTAGATTATGCTGCTACAACAGAAGAGCTTGGTAAAAATATTGGAGATGATCTTGCAGAGGGCAAGCCAACCCTACCGTTGATCTATGCAATGGACCAAGGCAGTGCCGCTGAACGAAACATGATTCGTGAAGCAATAGAAACAGGTGGCACTCAAAACCTCACCTCTATCCAACTCGCGATTGAAAGCTCAGGTGGTTTGAAATACACAGCAGATGTTGCTCGCAAAGAGGTAAATTTAGCTATAGATACACTAGACCCTCTTCCCAAAAGTCGCTATAAAGAAGCCCTTAAAAACCTTGCTATATTTGCACTAAATAGAAAATTCTAAAAATAATAAATCACTATTATTCAATAATTTGAGAGCATCATTATCTCAATAGCTAAAAAATACCCATTAATTAAATAAGGAGCAATGTTAAATGCTACGATCAACTGGCCTAATTACCATTTGTATATTGTTAGTCGCTGCATGCTCCCAAAGCGATCCATCAAATATTTCAACAAAGGATCGCTCGCAACTAGAAACTCGTCCAAACATATTGTTTATTGTGGCAGATGATCTAGGTTATACAGATATTGGCGCATTTGGCAGTGAAATACCCACACCTAATCTCGACAATCTAGCCTTTCAAGGAGTGCGTCTTACAAGTCTCCATGCGGCCAGGGCATGCCAAGAGACGCGTGTCATGATGATGGCAAGTAGCGGGGTCTCGGCCGCCTTAGAAGTACGACCAAGACTATCTAGCGGTGAACGTGGCAATCGCTTGAGTTTGGACTGGGCGATTTTACCGGAACTATTACAGGATGCTGGCTATGCAACTTATATGACTGGAAAATGGGATCTAGGTCTAGAAGCAGGTTATACGCCTGCTACCCGCGGTTTTGATCGGTCATTTGTGCAACTTGGGGCTTCAGCCAGTCACTTCGCAGAAATCTTATGGGGTGAAGAGAGTCTCTATGAATTAGATGGAGAGCGAGTCGCATATACAGAACTACCGGATGATTTCTATTCAACAAACTATTACACAGATAGGATGCTCGAATTTATACAATCTAATAATGATTCCCCCTGGTTTGCTTACGTTCCACTTACAACACCACACTGGCCACTTCAAGTACCAGAGGATTGGGTCAATCGCCATGCTGGAAAATACAATTCAGGCTATGATTCTCTTCGTGAATCTCGTATGACAAGAGCTGATGAGTTAGGCGTTATTCCTACCGGAGTAACCATAGACAACCATGAGCAAATCTCTACCCCTTGGATAGAACTAACAGAAGCAAATCAACTTCAGTATGCTCGTTCTCAGGAAATCTACGCGGCAATGGTAGAAAATATGGACCTAAACGTTGGCCGACTCATCAAATCTTTAGAAGAATCTGAACAACTTAGCAACACAGTCATTATGTTTTCTTCTGATCATGGTGGCTCTGCAGCTGAGCATGGTCAACGCCCCCCCTTTCCAGGTCAAGGAGGACCGCGACCCCCAGACTTTATTAACAATCAATTTGAGAATTGGGGACACCCAAACTCTTTTATTGATCATGGGCTTGGTTTTGCTGAAGCTGCAACCGCACCACTAAAAGGCCATAAAGGCAGACTTAAAGAAGGTGGTCTTCGAGCCGCAGCGTTTATCTATTACCCAAAAAAACTACCCCAAGGCAGCGTAAATGAATCTTTTATTACCATGATGGACATCATGCCGACTTTCCTTGAAATTTCTGGCATCGAACACCCAGGCGCAACTAATTACAAAGGCAGACAGATCAACCCCATAGTTGGTCGTTCATTTTGGCCGCATCTAACGGGCAGGAGTGAAACAGTTCATCTTCCAACTGATACTGCCGGCTGGGCACAAAATGATATAGGCGCATTAATCAAAGGCGACTATAAAATAATTAATGAGCCCTTTCACCAAGAAACATCTGATGAAAATACAGAAAACTCATGGCGGCTTTACAACATCAATAATGACCCAGGCGAAAGAAACAACCTCGCGCAGCAGGAACCAGAACTTGTATTGGAACTTATTGAGGAATGGGAAACTAATTGGCGTTAAAACGCCAGGAACCAATTAATGACCGAAGAAAATCACCTACGGAATATTGCAAAAAAACTACGTAATGCAAATGGTTTTTCTCCAATTCCTGCAATTCATGATGAAATTAATGGACCAGAAGATGCCTATAAGATTCAAAAAATTAATCGAAAAATATGGGCAACTGAAGGCCGGCGTGAAACCGGATTTAAAGTTGCATTTACGACCCCTGAAGCTCAAAAGATTTTTGGAACAAATGAACCTGTTTATGGATCCCTTTTTGCGGATATGAGCTTTCCAACATGCCATGAAATTCCACCAAGAAAAATGGCACGGCCCAAGCTTGAAGGAGAAATCGTACTAGAACTAGGAAAAGATTTGCCCGCAAAAAAAATATCTAATGAAAAAGTTATCTCTTCAGTAAATGCATTCTACGTTGCTCTAGAAATTCCTGATGGGTCTTTTACAGGAGAATTTAATGCAGTAGATATGATAGCCGACAATGCGGCAGCTGCAGGTTATGTACTAGGCGATCGCCAGTTAATTACTCATGACACTAATCTAGCTACTTTATCCATGGAAATGAGGCAAAACTCAAAGCTTGTTTCTACTGGAAACTCCTCTGCTTGCATGGGCAACCCAATGAATGTACTAATCTGGTTACAATCAGCTCTTGCTAGACGTAATGAAGGGTTAAAAGCCGGCCAAATAATTTACTGTGGCAGCCTAGTTCCCATCATACAGGCAGAACCAGGAGATTCCTTCCATGCAATAGTTGATGGTACAGGCTCCGCAAGCTGTAGTTTTACTTCCACACCCTAGGTTTTTGAGCTCACACAACACCGAAAGGGAAATCAAATAGCAAATTCAGATACAACTAAACTAAGCACCAATGTCGTAGCTGAAGTCATAGACAATGGACAAGTTAGCCGCCAGCAATTTTTGGTTGTTGGGCTGTGCATGTTTTTAAATATACTTGATGGGTTTGACATAACCGCAATGGCTATTGTCGCAGGTGCTGTCGCAGATGAGTTACAGCTTACATCTGACCTACTAGGACTTATCTTTAGCTTTGCACTTGCCGGCATGATGGCCGGAGCAATGCTTCTTGCTCCCTTGTCAGATGTTATGGGCAGAAGAAAAATTATTATTCTGAGCGTGATTCTTGTTGGCGTCTCAATTCTACTTACAGCTTACGCTAGCACGCTCATCGAGTTCATATTGCTGCGATTCATCAGTGGTCTTGGTGCAGGTGCGGTTATCGCATCTCAGGCAGCGCTTGCAGCCGAATATAGTCCTGAGAAATATAGATCATTGTCTGTTGCTTTAACCACGGCTGGCTATCCGCTCGGAGCAGTCATGACTTCAGTAGTTGCGGGATTCATCATGCCAGATTTTGGTTGGCGAGGCATGTTTTGGTTTGGCGGCGGTGTAACGCTTGTAATGGGGGTAGTAGCTTGGATATTTATTCCAGAATCACTCAAGTATCTCTTTGAGAATCGCCCTAAAAATGCATTACAGCAAGTAAACATAATTCTGAAAAAAATGCGTAAACCTTTGCTTTCCATGCTTCCTGATGTGGAAACAGAAAAAATTCGGGAATCTCGTGGAGTGGTTACCAACATGACCAGTCTTCTGGGAAAAAGACATCGCATGGTAACTCTAACCTTATGGACAACTTTTTTTCTATGTTTTAGTACGCTCTATTTTCTTATGAGCTGGATTCCAAGATTGATGGAACAATCAGGCTATACAGCTGAAGTTGGCCGACTAGCATTCTTTCTTTTTAACTTTGGAGGCGTACTCGGGGTACTCATACTAGGAACATTGTCTACTCGTTGGAGACTAACAAACCTCGTTTCCTTATTCTTGCTTACATCAGGAATTTTCATGGTAATTTTTGCAATATCACCAAACCAACAGACACTTCTCTTAGTCATAATCTTCCTAGTAGGAATTTTACAACAGGGTGGTTTCACTGGTTTATACGCTG
>JAQWRR010000110.1 GCA_029243585.1 Gammaproteobacteria bacterium | reverse complement strand
ATGTCCCTAGGATTAACCCAAGAAGACATATATTGTCAATGAGCTATGCAAAGAATTCCACAAATGCTTCTTTAACTCTTAGGAATGTAAAGTCTCAGACAAAACTTTCATTGAATGAGACACCAACAGAGTCATACAATATGCTTGACTTGAAACTCTCTCAAAAAATCCCTATTTTTTATGGAGATAGTGAGATGGTGGTAACGCTGTTCGCAAAAAACTTACTTGATGAAGCTGCAAGAAATCATTCATCTTTCGTCAAAGATGAGGTGCCTTTACCAGGAAGAAACATCGGGCTACGCTTTAATATGAGGTTTTAGCCTTTTGCATTAGTCCCTCCATTAGTCGACACCCCTTAGACTAGTGGAGGGCTATACTTTAAAGGATTGCTTATGCCATGAGAAATAGTTGATCTAAAACCATAACTATCAAATCTTTATTGTTTTATTTCTGATGAATGATGAACCTTGATTTTAAGCTCATGATTGTCTTTTACTAAAATAAAAGTGAAAGCAATATTAGTTTTATTTTCAGAATTGAAAGGCCTTAAATTAAGTATTCCCATCACAGCACAAAGATTATCTTCAAGTGTATAATTAACTTCTAATAATTTGTTATCTTCCCGTGGTTTTATTGCAAAACCAGAATCTTCTGAGATATCACCAGAAATAAAATAAGACAAAGCGTCTTCAAAGTTATTTCTAAAGATAACATCACTAGTAACGGTTGGCTTAAATAAAACGTCGCCACTACCAAAAGCATAATGTGTTTCGATGAAAGCTTTAGCCTTGCCTCTATAATCATGGCCTTCTTGATAAGCTATTCCAATTTCAAGAATCTTTTCCTTCCAGGAGTTAAGAAAGTCTTCTGCTTCGATTGAATTAATATAATCGTATTTGTTCATTCGGGGAGGCACCTAAAATGACTCAGAAAAAGAGAAGGCATGCAGGGATTAAACTTTATAAAAATGAAGGTGGTCGTAAAATAAATAGTACTTTTTGGTACGTTTATACAGAAACAATTAATAGTAGGTATATTAAAAGGAACGCATTGAAATGCCTAGCTTCATTTATCTGGTAAAATTATTTATGAGATAAGAAAACTTACTATTAAGTAAGAGTGGTGGCCCCGATACTGCCGACGAAGATAGAGTGGGAGTAGTTAGATAACCGTAATTTGATCAATTCGGAGACAACTATAATTTTTAGAAGTAATTACCTTAAGCAGAGCGCCAGTTTAATTCTACTTTGCATTCTTATGGGTTGTGCAGCAGCTCCCCCCAACCAACAACATAATCTTTGCGCAGTCTATGAACAGAATCCAGACTGGTATGATTACGGTAAATCTTCAGAAAAAAAATGGGGTGTACCACCACATATACTAATGGCTTTCGTTAGGCATGAGTCTAGTTACCAACACAATGCAAAACCAGCCTATAATTGGTTTTTGTTTATCCCCCTTGGCCGACCTTCCTCGGCTAAAGGCTATGCCCAGATCCAAGATCCCGCATGGCAAGACTACAAAAGAGAAACTGGTGGCTTTTTTAAAAGCCGTTCTAATATGGAAGATGCCTTAGATTTTATAGGATGGTATAACAACAAAAGTAATGAGTTGTTAGGTATCTCTAAATGGGATCCTAAACAGCTTTATCTCGCTTACCACGAAGGTCATACGGGATATAGACGCGGAACATACCAAAACAAGCCAGATCTGATCGGCATCGCGGATCGAGTAAATTACACAGCACAGGAATATGGTACACAATTACGCCAATGCGAAGACCAATTCAAATGTCAGAGTTGGTACCAAGTCGGGCCGTTGTGCAGGTAGTTTGAGGGTATACAGATGGATATCATCTCAGAAGAGAAGATGAAACGTTATGAGTATGGTGAAGAGAAGTGGTAGGAAGTCGCACACGGTTTGATGACACCTGCGAGATAGTCGGTGTAAAGAACGAGATCGCCGTTACTGGCGAGATTCTCCAATTTCGCGAGCATGACATTATTGTTGCGACGATCCATCGTTCTGCTAAGGTCACGTTACACTGGCAGGAAAATATTGAGCGGTATGTAGGGTCGATGGGTGGAGTTGAGTTTAGGTCTGAAGGCCCTAAGTCATATACTTATCGAACTACTAGATGATGGTGAAACTATCGAATAGGAGTAGTTCGATTGGCAGAAATAAATCTTGATAAAGAATTGAAAATCAATGAATTAGAGACTCGTATTGCACATCAGGATCATTCAATAGAGAAGATGAGCGATGAAATTTACCGGCAACAAAAACAAATTGTTCAATTGGAAGATAAAGTGAGTTGGCTGGTGGAACGACTGGAGCTGGTCGCACCACCGAAGTCATCGAACGACGAGCCCGATGAAACTCCTCCTCACTACTAACCATCACACCGCGGTGGGCTGCAGATTTCAAATATGCTAATGGCTCCACTTCATATCAACAGATGAACTTCTTCAGAAAAAAATGGAGCATGACGTTTCTAGAAGCTCTTATATTTACTTAGGTAATATTTTTAATTTCTTATTCATATATTCAATTATGTCGCCAGATAGAATTTTTTTTCGTCTCCTCGTTTCTACCTCACCATTAACCAAAACCTGACCATGGTCAATTATAGTTTTTGCTTCGCCGCCACTGGAAACAAGCCCCTCAAATTTGAGAATTTTATAGAGTTCAACGGATTCTTTTGTAATTTTAACTTCTCTCATTGTGGAGTTTTATACTATACGATGATAAATAATCACATTATTTGAGGCTTCTTTTCTGTGTGTTCATATTGTATGGATGTTTAAGAGAGGTTCCACTCGAATGGTTAATACCATGTCCGATAATCAGTATATGAGTCAGGCGCTTGAGCTAGCACGTGCTGCAGGGGAGAACGGAGAAATTCCTGTTGGCGCAGTATTGTTAGCAGAAGATGGCATGGTTATGGCTGGAAGCGGTAATAGATCAATTGCTACTAGTGACCCTTCAGGCCATGCAGAAATTTGTGTTTTGCGTGAAGCGGGAACTAAGATTGGTAACTATCGCCTTCCAGGCGCTACTCTTTATGTAACTCTTGAGCCATGTCCAATGTGTGCGGGTGCTCTAGTGCAAGCTCGTATAGCACGTATTATTTTTGGAGCAACTGATCCTAAGATGGGTGCTTGCGGAAGTGCTTTTAATCTGGTGGATAGTGATTCGCTTAACCATCGTATCGATGTTAGACAGGGAATTCTTGCAAAAGAGTGTGGTGATTTATTGAAAAACTTTTTTGCTGAACGCCGCTGAGAGTAGAGATGATTTAACCTGCATTTGTTTCATCAGATTGTCTGGACTCAAAAGTATTGTCTTGTACGAATTCTTCTCTAGCCGTCATCCATTTAAGAATTTCAAAGTAACGTTTAATATTGTCCACATAAAGTACTGGTTCAGAACCTTTCGCATACCCTCGGGCTAGATGCTCATACCATCCTGGATCACTTAGTAAAGGCAGCCGTTCCCGCACTTCATCCCAAGAGTCTGGGTTGCCTCCTTGGGACTCAGTGATAATTCTGGCATCCTCAACATGCCCAAAACCAACGTTGTATGCTGCAACAGCTAACCAAGTTCTATCTGGTTCAGGTATGCGTTCTGGTATCTTTTTCATGACCTGTTCCAAGTAGATACCTCCACCAAGGATGCTTTCGGGAGCGCTTGTTCTATCCACAACTCCTATCATGCGAGCCGTGGGCTTAGTGAGCATCATCATTCCGCGAACACCTGTAGGGGAAACAGCTTTAGGGTCCCAGTGTGATTCCTGGTAGGCCATTGCTGCAAGCAGCCGCCAGTCGGTATTTGATTTCAGACCAGCTTCAATAAATAGATCTTTATACGCCGGTAGTCGTGAATGGAAATGTCTAACAAAAGCTCTAGAGCCGACATAGTCAAAATCATCATCTGTTAAAAAATAATAACGATCTAGGATTTCTTGTAAGCCACCCGTTTCGGTTATGTTTTGAAAGTAAGTTGAAATGCTTTCATGTAATGAGTTATCTGATGTCTTTGGTAATGCCCAAGCTATTAGGGTCTCCGGGCCAATGCTAAACGCGACACGAGCATCTGGGTAAGCGTGTCTCAATAGATCAAATTCATTTGAGTCAACAATTGTGTAGTCGATCTCTCCTTTCTCTACTTTTTCGATTAATTCTTCAATACTGTTTTTAGGGTTTTCAATCCATATTAGATCAGCTTCTTCCTCTTGGGCTTTTTCAAGAAGGTTTACATATGCTGATCCTGCTAAGACTTCCAGGCGCCCTTTCAGTAGATCCTCTAATTCACTAGGTTTGCGAGTTCCTGTCCGGTAAATGACCTGTTGTTTGATTGTTTGGTAGGAAGGTCCAAACTCTACCAATTCACGGCGAGCCTCTGTGACAGATAATCCGGCAGCGCCAATGTGAGCTTTGCCAGTATCAATATCTGGAAAAATATCTTGAAATTGGTCTGCAACGTACATGCTCAGTTCAACGCCTAGGTGATCTGCGTATCCTTTAGCAAGCTCATAATCTATTCCACGAGGTTCATTTGGTCCATGATAGAAAGTAGTGGGACCATTTCTTGTGGCAACGCGAAATTCTCCCGTAAGCATGATTTGCTCAAGGATATTTGGTGGTGAAGAGCAAGTCACAAGGACAAAGCTCAAAGCAACAATTCCTGCTAGACGTGTCAGCGCCTTGCTCCTTTACGGTTGGATGGGATTAGCCCATTATACTGAGGACCTGGTAGATTAAGGTAAATACAATTAGAGGTTTAATTTGACAAGCTAGTCCAGCCAACGGTTTGAAGACATTTGGTCATAAGGTTTTGACCAATCATTTAAAATAAATAGCGCAGATATTTGTTGCTTTAAAGCAACAAATATCTAGCTTTTAAGTTTTATCTTTTAATGCAGCCGAGATTAATTTGATCTAGTTATAGCATGTACGGCCAAAACGATTAAAGATATTACTAGGCCTATGAACTCTCTCGAATTTTCTACGTAGTTTTGATCTTGCATATTGCTGAGAATACTTAAGAAGGTGTCGGAGCTAACATATTGTGTAAAACTTGGTGCTGTAGAAATAACACCAGCAAGAACAACTCCAACACAGACCCCAGTCCAAAATTGGTTACGTTTACCAAAGCCTCGGGCAATTAATATCGCTGATGTACCCCCATAGACGAGAATCCAGTATAAAGGGTCAGGGTCGTTTAACTGAATTACAGCAAAAACAAAAAAAAGCAATGCAAAGCCATTGGTAATAATTTTCACAGAGGTTTTTCGATATCAATTATAGGCAATCAAAATAGCATTAAATTAATGAGCAAGCAGCCAAGAAAGGCTTGGCTAACTATTTTGATGCATTGCGCATAGTTCTGAGGGAATATGTTTGTTGAGTAAGAAAATACTAGATTTCGAAGATTAACAGATGAATGTAGAATCGGAATAATATTAAAGAAGGGGGGGTAGGATGGTTTATCCTACATCTTGCATAGGTTGTCGGAGGATTTTTCAAGTAGCGCTGTTCCTTTTGATAGGCATAGCTAACTGGGCTCCCAGTAGTGCAATAGCTCAAAGAACGACAGTTCCTGAGACTACTTCTACAACAGGTTCAAGTAGTGCTGCACAGGGCCTTCCTGCTGCTGAAGCGGCACTGATCAATCAACGTTCTCAAGAGACCCTAGAGACAGCTCGTGGAGTTTCCCCCCACACAAATGCTTCTTCTATAGTTCAGTTTCAGGATCAGATTAATGCTGCAGTTGAAAGAGCTACTGGTGGCCGTATTTGGGACCCGATGGCGCCACGTGATCCATCCCCGCGGACACCTTGGGGTGACCCTGATCTTGGAGGGTACTGGCTTGCTGTAAGTTATGTGCCGATGGAAAGACCCGATGAGCTTGCAGGTAAATCGCTTTATACCAGAGAGGAAGCGATAGAGGCATTTGCCAGTGGGGTTTTTAGTGATGCATCGGTTGATCCAGCTACGGTGCATTATGACTGGAAGGAATGGGGCATGGGTAGTTGGCAGAGCCCAATGATTCCTAATCTCCGTACATCAATGATTGTAGATCCACCTGATGGGAAACGTCCTGCTTTTACGGCTGAGGGACGAGCACGGTTCGAAAGACAGGCTCGGGTTGCGACTGTGGAATCAAGAAGTCTTTTGGAGCGTTGTATTACCGGCAATCAGGGACCACCGCGAATACCATCGATTCGTAACTATGGTGAGTCTCAGATTATTCAGACCCCAGAGCATGTAGTTTTAATGACACAGGTTAATAGTGAGATTCGTATTATTCCCTTGGATGATCGACCAATGGCTCCAGATAATGTTCGGCCATGGTTAGGGGCGTCACGCGGTTATTGGGAGGGTGAGACGCTAGTGGTTGAGACTACGAATTTTCATGAGGATATCTGGTGGACGCGCAACAGAGGTGTCAGTCCAAATGTACATGTAACGGAGCGTTATACGCGTATTGATGATGGATTGTTGCTCTATGAGGTAACATCAGAAGATCCAGAGACATGGGAGGTACCATGGAGTTATGAAATGGTATGGCCCAAGATGGATCCTCCTGGATTATTTGAATTTGCATGTCATGAAATGAACTATGGTCTTATCAATGTTATGAGAGGGGTAAGGACCAGGGCTGCTGAAAACGCAGCCGAATAAAATCATGCTTCTTCATGCTTCTTATACAAACTTTAAACGCATTCTAGTTCTAAGGAGCTAGTCATCAGAACTCTAGCGCGAATAACGCTTCCTATTGCTGTTCTCCTTATCGGATTCGCATGGTTTCGGATCACTTCGGGTATTGGTCAGACCGAGTGGGGTATAAATATTGTCGCTAGTTATCCCCATGATCCAACTGCCTATACTCAGGGTTTAACCATCCACAACGGAAAAATGTATGAAGGCACTGGTCAATACGGCAGATCCACGGTGCGACAAATTGATCTTTCTACAGGAAGAATTGAAAGGAGAACAGGACTTCG
>JAQWRR010000051.1 GCA_029243585.1 Gammaproteobacteria bacterium | reverse complement strand
ATCGGAAGGCTCAATGATCCATGCGATGGCAGCAACTGCAATTAAAAATACTAAAATACAGAGCGCCTTTTTCCACGCTCCTGGAAAACTAGAGAAAGCTAGGTTAGTTGACTTAAGTCGAAAAATAAAAGCTAATGAAGTTACAAAGGATCCAATAACTACAATTAGCTTAATAGGTGTAATTGGCAATGTGTAGATGCCCTCTACACCAACATATTCGCTGGTTTGCATTGCTCTAATAAAATCTGGCCAAGCACCGATAGTTATCGCCAGCATGATGCCAACCCCAAACATAGAAAAGGCACGTTCTAAACTTAGAGCAATTTCACTATCATTTTTTTTGAGCTTTTCAACTAAAAATTCTACGCGTGTTAGGCGATCCATTTTTGTTGCAAAAGCTAATTGAAGAAAAACACAGGCAATTAGAGAGAAAGCGACAATCTCTGGAACAGCTTGCAGTGGACTATCAAAAAGTGTTCGCCCTATGATATCTGCACAAATCAGAAACATTAATGCAAAAACCCATACTACGCCTATACCATTCATCCATTGGATTAGGTAATGCAATTTCCTATCAATTTGGGATAAAAAGCTCAGTTTTCTAAGTCCCAGTTTCGAAGTGGTTGACCACCGCGTGCTCGAAAGGAGTCCATGTAGGTAGTCAATGTTTTTCTTGCAGAATGACCCCTGTTTTCAGCAGATTCAGCCCATCGACCGGCTATATTTGGGAGTCGGTCAATCCATTTTTTCTTTTCTGCCTCAGAGAGAAGGATTACAGTGGCGTTCTCATCCTGCATGGCAGAGAGTGCATAGTTGTATCTTTGCATAACCTCCGTAGCTACCGTTTGACTATATTCTTTTCCAAGCTCGGAGAGGACTGTCTTTATGTCTGAAGGTAATCTTCCCCATGTTTTTTTGTTTATAGAGAGGCCTCCATGAAACTGTGCCCCAAGTCCAACCAGAGTGACATAGGGGGCTACTTCATGGAGACGATAGGGATATGCCCCACTCAGAATTGTTAGAACTCCATCTGCAACACCAGTATTAAGCTGGGTGTAGTAAGTGGAAAGACCACCATTAACTGCAACTGCACCAGTGCCTTCCAACCAGGTTGCTGATGGTCCAGGTGCAAGTATTTTCCTTCCTTCAAGATCTTCTAGCTGTGTTACAGGAAATGTCGTCATCAGATGGTACGTTTCTACGCCACTAGCTCCTAACAAAATTTGATTTTGATCATCCCAGGCTCTGGCTAGCTCAGGCATGGTTTCATGTAATTCATTAAAGAGGTTGACCAACAGAGTTAAATCATCAGTTACAAAAGGTGTGTAGTAAGTGACGTTTTGTAGTGGCATCTTTGAGGTTTCCCAAAGGGCACCAACCCAGCCTATGTCAGTAAGCCCAACTTCAACTGCCTCTAGACTATCTTGCCATTTGTACAGGGATCCTCCATAGGCTTCTCGCCAAATAATGCTGTGCTCGCTACCCATCTCTTGTAATCTTTTGTTAGATTCAGGAACAACAAAAGTACTAATTACACCAATGAATGGAAGATTTGCTGACTGAGGCCCAGCTGCTGTTAGTCGAAATGTCTCTGTCATTCCGATTACAGGCAATAATAATAAGCATGCAAACCACAGTGATTGACTATGTAATATTCTTGATTTATTCATATGCCATTACATCCCCCAGAAACTTGTAACTCCATCCCAAATTAATTTAATCCCTACTAATAAAATAGAACTTAAGATTATAGTGAAAAAAATCTTTTCTGGGATCTTGCGGTTGAGCCATACGCCAAGAAAAACACCTATAGGGACAAGCGGTAATAGTGCCGCAGATACTGATAGGTTGGTTACCGATAGTTGTCCTAGCATCCCATAGGGAATAAGTTTAATTACATTCGCTGAGGCAAAAAACATAACGCTAGTGCCAGTGTAAGTTTCTTTCTTCAATCCTTGTCGTAGCACATAGACTTGATAAGGAGGTGAGCCGGCATGTGCTAGAAAACTGGTAAATCCTGCACACATGCCCCAGAACACACCCCAGGGTTTACTGGGTGGAGGTCTTTCCGACACAGTTTTACCTGCCATTCGAAGCACTCCGCGTGCTCGATGTATGGTAAAGAGGACAGCAATTATTCCTACTAAAAACCTGACAAAATCATCGTTTACCCAACCAGCTGTTAAGCCCCCGATAGTAATACCTAAAGTTGCTGATGGAATAAGTACAGCTAGAATTCTTGCATCCCAACGGTGTCGATATACCCAGATACTTAAAATATCCATTGGAATCATAATGGGCAGCATAATCCCAGCTGCCTGAATAGGTGAGATTGCTAATGACATCAATGGAACCGATAGAAGAGCAAACCCTCCAAACCCGCCTTTTGAAATCCCAGTAATTAATACGGAGATAATCGCAACTGAAAGGAACCAAGGATCGGTTAGAAGATCTGGCATTAGATTACTCTTGGATTAGACTATAGTTGGAGATAGTGATTATTCAATACCACTTGCGCGAGCCTGTTCACGAGCCATGACCGCCCAATCTAAGTCTTTGTCCCCATGAGCTCTAGCGCTCAGTAAGCGATCACGCCAAACATTTGCACAGGGAAGAGGTACATTAACGGACTCTCCAGCTGCAAGAGCTAAATTAGCATCCTTAAGTCCAATTTCAACAGAAGCTCCAACTTCATCATAGGACTCATCCACAATAATTTGACCATATATACGATAAGCTGGCGCACCGAAGAGTCCTTCCGTAAGAATTTCTTGGAAAAGCTGAGGATTAACTCCAAACTTTTTGATTAACGCCATACTTTCACCAATGACTTCAATAGCGGACCCGAGCACGAAATTATTTGCAATTTTGACGGCTGTTGAAGATTCTGGGATTTCTCCTGCAATAAACGTTCTTTTAGCGAGCAAATCAAAAATAGGTTGAAGGGTCTTTAGAGCATCTGATGGGCCTGCAGGGATGATTGTTAGTTGACCTTCTGCTGCAAGATCTGGTCGTCCCAAAACGTGACCAGCAACTAGAATTTGATTTGCTTCAGTATGAGCATTTGTTAGCTGCCGAATTGTTTGAATGCTATGGGTGCCGCTAGGCATATGAATTGAACCTTTAGGCATACATTCAAGTAGACCTCCTTTAGCAAACACAAGTTCTTCTAGAATCTCATCAGTTGGGAGCATTGAGATAATGACTTCTCGGTTTGTAACTACCTCAGCGATAGAAGTAGCCACATTAGCTCCATCAGAACCAAGCTTTTCAAGAGATAAAGGGTTTTTATCGTAAATGGAAAGCTCATGACCAGCATCAAGAATACGTTTTGCCATGCCATGGCCCATCCGACCAAGGCCTATGAATCCAACTCGCATAATTGAGGACTCCTTAAATTAGGGAACGATATACTAACTTTTTAGAACTGCGTTACGGGATTCACACAAGGATGCCCGGATACTCAATCTATCAAAGTCTACGTTCTTAATGAACAATGCTCTGAAGGATATTTTTTACCATAACTGGGTATTTGTTGAATTCAGTATACGCGTGAAAGGGAAGGCTCGAAAGTAAAGTGAGACTAAGTCTTGTATAGATAAAATTTTTATATGGCTGATAGCATTGGTTTTCTAGGGTTTTGGGTATTAAAATTTAAAAAGTAAAAAAATGATTGGAGCGATACACTAAGGTAAAGATGAATATCAATCTAAGAGAACATACATGAAACCAAGAAGTCTTTTACGAAAATGTAGGCAAGTGCTTCTTGTTTTTTTAGGGATATCATCTTTTACTATAAGTGGAATCTCACGCTCCCAGGAAATAATCCCTCTCACGGTAATAGACGCATATGCGCCAACAGCGCTATGGGTTCGAGTCTTTATGAACTACTACATGCCAGAGGTAGATCGTCGACTAGAGACGACCGGTAATTATGAAATTGATTGGAATGCGGCATTTGGCGGTACTGTGGCAAAGACAGGAGGTGTGCTTGAGGCGTTGCAGTATGGGCTAGCCGATATTGGCATAATCACTTCACCATTTCATCCAGATAAAGTTCCATTTTATAACATAAGCTATGTAACTCCTCTTGTTACTGCAGACATCGGCTTAGTAGCCCGAACCGTAGACGAACTTGTGGCTCGTTATCCAGAATTACGAAGTGAGTGGGATGACTACAACCAGGTATTTCTTACTGCGGCTGGTGCAATCGATACATATCAGGTTCTTATGAATGAGCCAATCTCATCTCTTGATGATTTTCAGGGGAAAAAGATATGTGGGGTAGGATTGAATTTACGTTATGTTCAAGGGTTGGGGTCTGCTGCTGTAAGCAGCAATCTTGGTGACTTCTATAATAATATTGCGACAGGGCTTACTGAAGGCACGGTTGCATGGGCTGAATCAGCAGTTGCTTATAAACTATATGAGGTTGCACCTTACATGATCGATATTCGTCTTGGTGCTGTGACATCGAAAGTTATCACGATGAATAGGAGAACCTATGATGGATTGCCTTCTGAAGTTCGTGAGGTGCTTATAGAAACTGCTATTGATTATCGAGACGAATTGGCGCGTGAAACTGATAGGCGTGCAGAGTCTAGTCGTGGAGAATTTGTTGCTCAAGGAGGAACAATACAACCTCTTACGGAGGAGCAGCGACAAATTTGGGCTCTTAGCCTTCCAAATATGGCGAAAGAATGGGCAGAAGCGCTTGAGGAAAGAGGTTTGCCGGGACGTCAGATACTACGTGACTATATGGATATTATGCGTGCCAATGATCAACCAATAGTGAGGCACTGGGATCGTGAGCTATGAATAATAACTTCGTAGAATCTGACGATATTTCCAGTAACTTTTTTGCTCACGGGTTTTCTGCACTTGTTGCTGGTCTTAACAGTGTTGGTACAGGTTGGATATTTTTATTAATGATTCTTATTAATACTGATGTCCTTAGCCGGTATTTGTTTAATACGCCAATACAGGGCGTTACAGAGATTGTTGAGCTATCAATAGTTGGAATCGTTTTTCTGCAGATAAGTGATGCTGTAAGAGCCGGTAGGTTAACTAGATCGGATGGGCTCTATCGCCAAATCCTTAAACGCTACAGAGTGTTTGGATATTTCATGGATACTTTATTCAATTTGGCAGGTAGTTTTTTCTTTTTGTGTATTTTATTTGGAGCAGTTCCCCGTTTGATTGAAGCTTATGACAGGGGATATTTTTCAGGTAATGAAGGACTGTTCGTTATACCGGTATGGCCTATTCGGTTAATACTTGTTGTTGGTTGTATTGTTGTTGCTATGCAATTTCTAGTGCTCGCATGGGACAGCATAAAAAATCTACGTGCTAGTACTTAAGAAATAGAGTTCAAAATGAGATGACCGGATTTGAGATAGGACTGTTTTCAGTATTAGCAATTCTGATTCTGATCTATGCTGGGCTATACATCCCCGTAGCCCTAGGTCTTGTTTCTTTTGTTAGTGTCTGGTTGTTACGTGGAACAATGGAAGCCCCGATCTATTTGTTAACACTAGCTGCTTCTAATAGTTTAGAGGACTATATTTTCGGCGTAATCCCATTATTTGTGCTTATGGGATTGCTAGTAAGTAAATCTGAGCTAGGTCGTGACATATATGAAATTGCAAATTATGGTTTGCGGCGTTTGAAGGGCGGCTTAGGGGTGGCGACAGTTGCTGCTAATGCGGCCTTTGCAGCGATTACTGGGGTTAGTATTGCATCGGCCGCCGTTTTTACAAGGGTGTCTGTGCCTGAAATGTTACGGTTCGGGTATAAGCCCCGTTTTGCTGTTGGTGTAGTAGCTGGCAGTTCGGTTTTAGGCATGTTAATTCCTCCAAGCGTAATGCTAATTATTTATGCTCTGATTACCGAGCAATCTGTTGCCGACTTATTTAAGGCGGGAATATTGCCAGGTATCATCTTGTCGGTTAGTTATTCTATTGCCATAGTTTTAATGGCACATTTCATGCCTGCCTATGTGGGTGGCGAAAAAACTTTAGTGGAAGACTCAAGCATAAAGAAAGTTTCTTCTAAAGAAATAGCAGTAAAAACAGTACCGATTTTAACTCTTGTTTTACTTGTGTTGGGTGGAATATATGGTGGATTTTTCACCCCTACTGAAGCGGGAGCTGTAGGAGCTTTTGGAGCGCTTTTGATAGCTCTATTGAAGCGTAAATTAGATAAAGCTGCATTATGGAATGTGCTCGTAGAGACAGGGCATATTACTGCTTCAATCCTTATGCTAATAGTTGCGGCAACTATGTATAGCCGAATGCTTGCATTATCTGGTTTGCCTAATGATTTAGGTGAGTGGATAAGTAATGCTGATATAGGACTATATGGAATTCTTGCGGTCTATGTTTTGATTCTGATCCTTATGGGAACAATTCTGGATACAACATCTATTATTTTAATTATGGTGCCGCTTTTTTTGCCTATCATGGAACCATTTGGAATTGACCTAATTTGGTTTGGCATTATTACCATAGTTGGAGCAGAGATCGGGTTGCTAACGCCTCCACTAGGTATTGCTTGCTATGTTATAAAAGCAACGTTGAGTGATGATGACCGTATCACTTTATTTGATATTTTTGCCGGGGCTTTCCCATTCGCAGTAATAATGTTTTTTGTTTTGATTTTTTTGATAATTTTTCCGGAAATAAGTTTGATGCTTGTTTAGGAAGAATGTGTGATTGTGTTATTTTGATCCATTTTTAGCTGCCTTTATTGTATGTAAAAGCAACTGTTTTCCCCATATAAATACAGTTTATTGAGATATTAGCATCTCATAAGTACCTTCTACGTTTAGTGCGCGCGAGAGGTCAAATTCAACAAGATGGTTATAATCTTCCATGAGTATCGTTTCTACCAGTTCCTCTTTTGTTCTGCCTTGATCAATACCTGCAGAAACAGCTGAAACAAGCTCTTCAAGATATTCTCTTTGTTCGGTCACATCTTCCTTAGTACCAGGGAGCTCATGACCGGGTGAAATAACATCAAAGTCTAGTTCTTCTACTTGTCTAAGGGACTTAACCCAGTCTGTAATAAAGCCACCATGTAGTTGGGTTCTTGGTAGACGTTTAGGCGTTAAAAAGTCTACCGTGTAAACCACTTTTTCTTCAGGAAAAAGTATGACCGTCATATCATCAGTATGATTTCTGCCTGTGTAGTGAAGTTCTACTGTCTTACCTCCAAGCGTAATTTTTGCGTGTTCTGAGTAATAAATATCTGGTGGAACTTGTGATCCACCAAATTGTCTGTTCCAGCTCTCAGCGCGGCTTAGCCCGCCATTCCCGTCTGTGTCAGCCCGAGAAAAATTATTTGCTAAGGCAGTGCCCACAGCCTCCGTTTCTTGAATTAGTCCATCTTGATTTGTATCCCAAAGCTTTTCTCGAGGCAAAAGAGGAGCATCTTCCGCCGGGCGAGTAAGGTTTTTTTGCATATTTTCATGTCCAATGAAAGTTGCAGTATCTGCAAAAGCTTCACCTCCTGTTGCATGATCATTATGAGCATGACTATAGATTACATACCGAACTGGTAGTCCAGGAAAGCGTTCATCTAACTGTTCCCTTAGCCATGATGATGCGCGAGAATTTGTTGGCTCTACCAGAATTATGCCCTCAGATGTAACAAGGAAAAGCCCAAAGTGACGCTGGCTTCTATAACGATAGAGATCTCCTGTTGGTGGGTATATCTCAAATTCTGGAAGTCCTTCGCCTGATCCAAAACCCACAATTTGTGCGTTTGTTAGTTGCATTACGCCACAACTCCAGACGATTAGAATTGTCAAAGTCATTATTTTCTTTAGCATGGTGTCACCCGTATTTTTTTATGTATAGGATCTTGGATTATCTAGCCCTATAACACTAGCTAATTAATATTACTCTATTACCACCAAAGTTTATTGACACCCGATTAAAATTGCCAGACGATGAGTGGCTTCGAATAAGCGTGTCTATACTGACAATAAAAAGACTAATGATTAAGGTATTACAAGCGAGTATGTTAGGTCTCGTTTTTAAGATTGTTATGGTTTCCTTGATAATTGCTCCTGTCTATAAGGCTGGCGCACAGGAGACCTATCCTCAGGATGTTGTTACGCTGATTACTCACTCAAGCCCAGGTGGTGGCAGTGATGTTTTTTTAAGACAGTTAGCTCGTTACTTAGGCCCAGAACTAGGTGTTGATATTGCTATCGAGAACGTGCGTGGTGGTAGTGGCGTCCGTGCTGTTGCAGAGCTCGTTAATTCGCCAGCAGATGGGAGTACCTTTTACGCATACACTCCAACAATCATTTATACATCATTGTTGAGTAATCCAGATTATACATTTCGAGATCTACAACCTTTAGTTAATGTTTTTTTTGATGAAGATGTTATTTATACAAGTGCATCTGGACCATTTGAAACGTTATCTGATGTGATTGATACGGCACGGGAACGACGTGGACGCTGGGGTGCATCAACCCCAGCCTCCCTAGAGAGGCAAGCTCTTGAGCAATTAAAGAGAGCAGCTGGTATTGCCCCAGCTATAGTTACTCATGAAGGAGGAGGGGATCTTATGCTAAATGTGCTTAACGGCACTTTAGACATTGGTGTTGGAGAGGCTCAAGAAATACGAAGTCAGTTAGAAGCTGATAGGTTAAGAGTTTTGGCGGTTTTTAGCGCTGAACGTATGCAAGAACTTCCGAGTGTGCCAACCGTCAGCGAGCTTGGTTATGATTTGGTTTTAACAAAGTTTAGGGGTCTGGCTGGACCAAAAGATACGCCTATTGAGATTATCCTAGCCTTGGAAAATGCTATTCAAAGGCTCTTGAATGACCCAGATTACAGGGATATTTATGAAGATGAAATGCTTACTGCTAGGTATATGTCTCATGAAGATTTTTCAGATTTTATAGCGTTATTTTCTTCTAATACGGAAAGCTTTCTTCGAGATACAGGTGTTATTCAGTAACTCACCAATAAGATAGGAAGGAGATTTTGAAAAGAGATCTCATTTGTTCTTTGGTGCTGCTAATTATTGCAGCAGGCTATTATTTTTTTACAAGCAGTATTGGTACTAGCGCTCTTTCTGACGAAGTTGGTGCTGCCGGTTTACCGACTGTGTATTCAATAGGGCTTGCTGGTGTTGCCCTAGTTTTAGGATTACAGGCCTTACTTCGATGGTTGATAATTGGCTCGCAGGCAAAAACATCAACAGAATCACCTGATTTTTTGCGTATGTTTCTTCGCGCAGGAGGAGTTTTGGCCATTGGTATTGTTTATCTGCTGATCGTCAATATTGTTGGTTATGTTATAGCTTTATTACTAGTTTTAATGGCTATGCTTTTCTATCTAGGAGAAGGAGTTGGTAGGCAAACCATCTTAGCAGCGGTTATTGGAGCAGGATTTTTTTGGGTTCTATTTGATAGGTTGTTAGGAATTCCAACCCCGGGAATTGGAAGCTTTTAATTATGGAAGCTATTTTCATTGGACTGGACTTATTGACCGGCACCCCATTGATATTTGTTGCAATAGCTGGGGTTGGTTGGGGTATTTTAGGAGGTGCTTTGCCTGGAATATCACCTTCTATTGCTATGGCACTTCTACTACCTCTTACTTATGGAATGGAACCCGGCTTGGCAATAGTGCTGTTAGCGGCAACTTATGTTGGTGCTGAGTATGGAGGTTCAATTCCTGCGATTCTTATCAATACCCCTGGGACAAATGCCGCGGCTGCAACTGTACTAGATGGTTATGAACTACAACGACAGGGGCGCGGCGGAGAAGCCCTTGGGATATCTCTTTATTCTGGTGTTATAGGCGCTTTTTTTGGTCTTGCTATGTTGATGCTTCTAACAAGACCGCTAGCGGAGGTTGCCCTTGCATTTACGCCTATGGCGTACTTTGCACTTGGTCTTCTTGGTTTGAGCGTTATTGTGTCGCTTTCGGGTGAATCTCTTCTTAAGGGCTTGGCCGCAGCCCTGCTTGGACTGATGGTAGCAACTGTTGGGTCCGATCCAATTTCTGGTATGTCTCGTTTTACTTTTGGTCAGCCAGAGCTTCTAGATGGAATCGCGCCTATTTTAATTATGGTGGGGCTTTTTGCTGTAAGTGAGTTGCTAAGACAGGCAAGTATTTCTGTTTGGGAAAAACCAAAAAGTACGGTTATGAATCTCAAGCTTCCTAATGGAAAGATGCGTAAACGTTTATTTAAACCTCAACTTATTGGTTCAATTATTGGAACCATAGAAGGCGTAATGCCAGGTGCTGGAGGGACGATTGCATCTTTCATGTCTTATAACGAAGCTAGGCGGTGGTCTCGTTTTAAATCAGAATTTGGGAATGGCTCACCAGAGGGAATTGCAGCTCCTGAAACAGCAAATAATACTGTTGCTTCAACCGCGCTTGTGCCCGTACTGAGTTTTGGTATCCCCGGATCTAACTCTGCAGCAATACTTCTCGGAGGATTGTTAGTACATGGATTATTGCCTGGCCCAAGACTTTTTGAGGAAAATGGTGACGTTATAATTGGTCTTTATACAGG
>JAQWRR010000087.1 GCA_029243585.1 Gammaproteobacteria bacterium | reverse complement strand
TTGCTCCGTATACGCCTCAACCCCATTAGATCCCTGAAATACTGTCTCAGCATAGTTACTTAAAAGCCACTTATTATCCTGATCTATATCTGCAGTATCGGCATGCGCAATTTGAACAAGCCCTTCGTCATCATCTATTTCAAATAAATAAACCCCACCAAAACCTATACCGTTTGCTTCACGATGAAAATTGACGATTCTATTACCATCTTTCAGCCACATTGATGGTCCACTAACTACTGCGTCACTATCAAGCATGGCGGTAGCACGAAATTCACGAGCATATGCACTCATACTAGGCGCTATAGAATCACCCAACCCAGCCATAATTATTAGTAAAACAAAACCAGCAATAGAAACAGATCTAATTAGCCTTAGCTTGGAAATCCCGCTTGATCCCATAACGACTAACTCTCGGTGTGCAGCTAAATTACCAAGGCTAAAAAGAGCTCCTATCAAAGTAGCTGCTGGCAGAAGCTGAAAAAGCAACCTTGGCAAACGTAAAGCCACATAGGCTAGAGCATCCTCTAAGCCATACTGAGCTATGCCAACATCAGGTAATTGCCCCATAAATTCAATGAGAGTGCCAACAGATAGCAAAATAGCAGTAGCAATACCTACTCCCTTCAATACAGTCAGTGCTATATAACGATCTAGTACATTCACCGTCGGACCCCTAGAAAATGACCACTGAACCAACCAGATTCACGCGCCAATAACCCCAATCCAAACAAACCTAATAAAGTGTGCACCCACCATATGCCAAGCCACTGAGGTACCTCATCTCGGACAATCATAGACCGAGCAATATTAAGCATATTTGCATAGATGATATAGACGAGTATTCCGATGCCTAAGCGTGCATAGCGTCCTTGTCGTGGCCTAGACCGACTTAATGGCACAGCAATAACTGATAAAACAAGAATTGAAAGAGGTGTAGACAAGCGCCACTGCAACTCTGCACGATCCTCAGAATTATAAGATGCAATTAGCGATTCTAAAGATTTAGTGGTTACCGGCAACTCCTGCTCAACAGGCTGCTCTATAAAAACAGGAATACCGTGTTCTTGAAAATCAATAACTCGATAGTTTTTTTCGCCTGGTACGCCCTCATAACGCCGGCCATTGTACAAAATAAAAGTGACTTTATTATTCATATTATCCTGGCGACGCTCACCCCTCTCAGCACGTACTACAATGACTCGATCTCCATCCTTATGCTCAATAAAGACATCGTATATCTCGTCACCTTGCACATCTTGAGCGTATATTATTGTTTCACCAGAATCAGGGCTTATAAAAACACCAGATTCTAAAACACCTACTTGAAGGTTTTCTCGCGCAAGATTTTTAATCTCTTCAATCTGCCGAGATGCATTAGGCGTAGTTACTAAAGAAAGCCATGCAACACTTGCTGATAAGAAAAAAGCAAGTACGCTTATTGGCCTAAGCAGTTGTGCAGATCCCACCCCACAAGACGCCATTACAACCATCTCAGAATCACGATTAAACCTAGCAAGGGCCAACATAATTCCTAAAAATAGCCCGATGGGCGCCAGAATTGTGATGTACTGAAGGGAAGTAAGTTTTAAAACTGCAAATACAGCAGTCTTTGGGATTTGATTATTAGCTGCGTCGTCTAAAATCTCCGCAAATTGATTGCTCATCAATATTACAAATAGCACAATTGTCACCACAAACCAGGCAACAAATGTTTCTCGCAAAATATAGCGGTTTAGAAGATTCACGAAATAAGCGGGTTTTCAGTACCTTATGCTATTAGTACACTATTCTGCACTTTTAAACTAAGTATCAATAAGATACCACAGGCCTGCGACAAGTCGGTTTTTAATATAATCACCAGTACTTAGCTGAGATGTCTTTAAACTGGCATTATGATCTGCACCAAGGAGAAAAAAATGGAATTTCCAGTTAGAACTGGCGCCCCAAAAAGCCAGAAAACAGCCTGCGCAATTTTACCTATCTTTGAAGGCCGAACCCTCAAAGGTGTAAGTCATACAATAGATGTTTCCTGTGGAAAAATCTTAAGTAAATTAACAAGAACTGGCGGCTCATATGCGAAACTAGGGCAAACTTTACTTATACCTCAGCTAAAAGGGATAGCCGCAGAAAAAATACTCTTAGTGGGATGTGGAAAAGAGACGGACTTTAATGCAAAAGCTTTTAGCCAAGCAGCTTCAGCGGCAATAACGGCGCTATCTAAATTTGGTATAAGAGAGGCTACTAGTTATCTTGCCTATAGTTCCATTCAAGATATTGATGAATATTATAAAGCCCGTCTAACTGTTGAAGCAGCACAAAGTGCCCTTTATCGTTTTGATGAAATAAAAAGCCATACCGCAAAACAAACAAATATTGCTCGTCTAGGAATTGCAGTAGATGCTCTCGATAAAACAAAAGAGGCGCGGCGCGGAGTTACTCATGGACAAGCCATTTCATCAGGCATGAATATTGCTCGTGATCTTTCTAACCGCCCTCCAAATATCTGTACACCTTCTCACTTAGCAAATGAAGCACAGGAAATTGCCAAAACATTTGATAATTTAAAAACAAAGGTGCTCGCTGAAAAAGATATGGAGCGCTTAGGCATGGGTGCTCTTTTGTCTGTTACCCGTGGAGCAAAAGAGCCTGCAAAGTTCATCATAATGGAATACAAAGGAGCTAGCTCAAACGAAGCCCCAATTGTTCTATGCGGCAAAGGTATAACATTTGATACGGGAGGAATATCACTAAAACCACCATCGAAAATGGATGAAATGAAATTTGATATGTGTGGTGCAGCAACTGTTATTGGAACAATGGCAAGCCTTGGGAAACTTCAACCAGCAATTAATGTTATCGGCGTAGTTCCAGCTTGCGAAAATATGCCTGGTTCTGAGGCAACGCGTCCCAGCGACATAGTAACAAGCATGTCTGGGCAAACTATAGAAATCATAAATACTGATGCAGAAGGAAGACTAATACTCTGTGACGCCCTTACTTATGCATCACGATATGAACCACGCCTAATGATAGATGTCGCAACTTTAACTGGCGCCTGTGTTATAGCTATTGGTCATGTATATACAGGACTATTCAGTAATAATGATGAACTCGCGTCTGATCTATTAGAAGCTGGCAAACGGTCATTAGACCCCGCCTGGAGATTACCGATTGATGAAGAATATGGAGAATCTATTAAAAGTAATTTTGCTGACTTTGCAAACTCAGGTGCACGTGAGGGGGGGGCAAGTATCGCTGCTCAATTCTTATCTAGATTCGTTGGCAAAACTCCTTGGGCCCATCTCGACATTGCAGGTATTGCCTGGAAATCTAACCAAAACAAAGGCGCTACAGGTCGACCCGTACCTCTTTTAATGGATTTTTTACTAAAGCTCTAAACTCATCAAGGAAAACTATCCTGTGACGCAGGTTGACTTCTACATTTTAAATACTGATTTCAATGACTCACGTCTTCGCTTCATTTGTCGTATTACAGATAAAGCCATACGAGCCCAAAATCATGTATTTATTAACACTACTAATGAGAAAGATGCTCATAATTTAAATAAACTCTTATGGACTTTTTCTCCAGGTAGCTTTATTCCTCATGTACTAATCGACAAAAAACCAGTAAGACCACCATTAGAACCAGTAATAGTTAGTCTTAATCTGGATCAGTCCAATAATGGCGAAACTTATCAGGCAAAAAATAATTGGGATCTTATGATCAATCTTGCACCTAATGTGCCAGCTTTTTATAGTCGCTATATGCGAGTTATCGAGGTTGTTGATTCAGAGTCTGCTCGAAAACTAGAAGGTAGAGATAGATACCGATTCTATAAAGATAGAGGCTATACACTCAAACATCATAAAATATAAAAACCATTAAACCCTTTACTATATTTTTACCTCAAATCCTAATGCAGAAATTATTACCAAAGAGGTCCTCTGTTCTTAATGGACTATCAACCAGAAAAAATTGAATCTAGACATTATGACCGATGGGAGAAAGCCGGTTACTTTAAAGCAACAGGCAGTGGAAACCCCTATTGCATAGTAATTCCACCCCCTAATGTTACTGGCACTCTTCATATGGGCCATGCATTTCAACATACCATCATGGATGCTTTGATTCGTTATCACAGAATGAAAGGCCATAACACACTGTGGCAGATGGGTACGGACCATGCTGGAATAGCTACGCAAATGGTAGTTGAACGCTTACTTAACGCACAAGGTCAATCTAAGCATGATATAGGCCGCGAGGCTTTCATAAAAAAAGTTTGGGAATGGAAACAGCATTCTGGAAATATAATTTCCCATCAAATGCGCTGTCTAGGAGCGTCTGTAGACTGGAGCCGAGAACGCTTCACTATGGACACAGGTCTTTGTAAAGCCGTTACCGAGGAATTTGTTGAGCTTTACGACGAGGGCCTTATATATAAAGGCAAACGGTTAGTAAATTGGGACCCTGTTCTACACACAGCTCTTTCAGATCTAGAGGTCCTCTCGGAAGAAGAATCAGGAAAACTATGGCGTTTTCGATATCATCTTGCTGACAGTAATGATTATTTGGTAGTTGCCACAACCCGTCCGGAAACAATGCTTGGTGATACAGCTGTTGCTGTGCATCCAGAAGATAAACGCTACATGGCATATGTGGGGAAAACAGTTCAGTTACCGCTGTGTGATAGAAAGATTCCTGTGTTAGCCGATGAGTATGTTGATCCTGAGTTTGGCAGTGGTTGCGTAAAAATCACGCCTGCCCATGACTTTAATGACTATGAATTAGGACTGCGGCACAACCTTCCAATAATCAATATATTTGATCAAAATGCCGCCCTTAATGATTCAGTACCAGAACGTTTCCATGGGCTCGATAGGTTCGTAGCCCGTGACCTAATCATTAAAGAAATGGAAAATCAGAAGCTTCTCGATGGGGTAGATAATCACACCTTGATGGTGCCTCATGGTGACCGCAGTGGGGCTATTGTAGAACCTCTTTTAACAGACCAATGGTATGTGCGTGCAAAAATACTAGCCGAACCAGCTATTGCTGCCGTTGAATCTGAGGATGTTCGTTTTGTGCCTGCAAATTGGTCTAAAACTTACTTTGAATGGATGCGAAATATAGAGGATTGGTGTATCTCTCGACAATTGTGGTGGGGGCATAGGGTACCCGCCTGGTATGACGATGATGGAAAGGTTTATGTTGCACGAAATGAAAATGAAGTTCGCGAGAAATATGACATTAAACCAGAAGTAAAACTTCGCCAAGACGAGGATGTATTAGATACATGGTTCTCATCTGCATTATGGCCTTTCTCCACAATGGACTGGCCGTCTGGCTCAAAGGAACTAGATAACTTTTATCCAACTAATGTATTAGTCACAGGATTTGACATTATATTTTTCTGGGTGGCACGTATGATCATGATGGGGCTTAAATTCATGAATGATGTTCCATTTAAAGAAGTCTATATGACTGGTCTTATCAGGGATCACTCAGGACAAAAAATGTCAAAAAGTAAAGGTAATATTCTTGATCCACTTGACATTATTAATGGAGCAACTCTAGAAACATTACTAGAAAAACGTACAGACGGGATGATGCAACCCCACCTAAAAAAACGTATTGAAAACCTTACTAGAAAAGAATTTCCAAAAGGCATTCCTAAGTATGGGGCAGATGCATTAAGACTTACTCTTGCAAACTTAGCCACCACTGGTAGAGATATAAGCCTAGATATGGGCCGAATCGAAGGTAATCGAAACTTTTGCAACAAGCTATGGAACGCATCTAAATTCGTCTTTACAAATATTGATCACTTCGATGAAGGCAAACCTAAAAAATACACTATTGCTGATAAATGGATACGCTCAAGACTTGCACGAATAATCAAATCTTTTCATAAAAATTTTGCAGGATATAGATTAGATCTCGCATCACAATCTCTATATGACTTTATATGGCATGAGTTCTGTGACTGGCACCTAGAGCTTACTAAAACGTCTTTAAATAATCCGGATTGCCCAGACTCTACCCGCAGAGGAACGCAACATTGTTTGGCTGAAGTACTTGGCGCCTTATTAAAACTTTTACACCCATTTGCACCATTTCTAACTGAAGAATTGTGGCTTGAGCTATGTAAAAAAACTGGTCGTTCTAGTGAAACTTTAATGTTGGAGCCGTTACCAGAACCCAATCAATTCATACAAGATGCCAAATCAGAAAAAGAAATAGCATGGATGCAAGAATTTGTTAAAGGGATTAGGCAAATCCGTGGTGAGACAAATATCAACCCTGGCAAGCATCTTCATGTGATTTTGGCTGGCGCTAGCGATACCGATAAAAAAAGGCTGAACGCTTATCGATATTACCTTTATAACTTAGCTCGCCTAAAAGATATCACTTTGGCATCGTCATCTAATGAAGTGCCTGAATCAGCAACAGCATTACTTGGAGAAATGACGCTTCTTGTTCCGCTAAAGGGGCTTATTGACCTAGAGGCCGAACAAGACCGACTTATAAAGCAAAAAAACCAGATAGAAAATGACCTTATTAAAGTAGAACAGAAACTTACAAATCCGAATTTTTCAACTAATGCTCCAGAAGAAATAGTAAGAAAACAACAAGATCGTGAAAATCAGCTTAAAGAAAAATTAGAGAAACTGTTACAGCAACTTGATCGTCTACAAAAAATAATAAACTAGGCTGTAGAGCCCGCAGCATGCTCTCTTGTCTCTTTAAACCTTACGTCAGACCAACGTTCCTGAGTCAACCTTAGACTCACAGGGCTTCGAGCTAGAAACACAAGTTCGCCAGCATGATCAAGCGCTAGATCACCTACTAACTTATTACTAAACTGCTCTAACATTACGTGATCATCACACTGAATCCAACGGGCAGTGATGACGTTAACCACTTCAAAACTGCATTGCACCCCATACTCTTCCTTCAATCTAAATGCAGCAACCTCAAACTGGAGAGGTCCGATTGCACCAAGTATTAAATCATTATTGATTAAGGGGCGAAACAATTGAGTTGCCCCTTCTTCACATAACTGATTTAGCCCTTTATTGAGAGCCTTTAATTTCAATGGATCCTTTAAAACCGCGCGTCTAAACAACTCTGGTGCAAAGTCAGGTATTCCAGTAAATAACAGATCCTCTCCCTCTGAAAAGCTATCTCCAATACTAATTGTTCCATGGTTATGAAGCCCTATGATGTCGCCAGCAACAGCTTCTTTAACATGATGGCGATCAGCCGCAAGAAAGGTTATCGCTTCGCCCACACGCACATCGCGTTTAAGCCTAGTGTGGTAAAGACGCATACCAGCCCTGTAAGTACCAGAGCAAACTCTTAGGAAAGCAATTCGATCTCGATGAGCCGGATCCATGTTTGCCTGAATTTTAAAGACAAATCCGCTCAGGGCATCTTCAGTTGGTTCTATTTTACGAGTAAGACTATAGCGTGCTTGAGGAGGAGGTGCATGATCTACAAAGAAACTTAAGAGCTCTTCAATTCCAAAGTTATGCATTGCAGTCCCAAAAAAAACTGGTGTCTGTTCCCCTGACAAGTAACGATCAAGCGAGAATTTGGGGCTTACCCCTCTAATAAGTTCAATCTCTCCACGTAATTCAACAGCAGCATCCTCTAAAGCTAGCGATACTTCCTCAGATTCAAGACCTTTCAAAGTATAAGTTTTACCTACTCTGCTAGTATCTCCACGCTCATAGAAACAAACACTATCTTCAATAAAGTTGTAAAGGCCACGGAAGTCACTCCCCATCCCAATTGGCCAATTCACCGGGCTACACTCTATTTTAAGCACTGCCTCTATCTCATCCATCAGCTCAATAGGCGAGCGGCCATCCCTATCTAACTTATTAATAAAGCTAATAATAGGCGTTGATCTCATTCGGCACACATCCATTAACTTAATAGTTCTATCCTCAACCCCCTTTGCCGCATCTAGAACCATTAAAGCACTGTCAACTGCTGTTAATGTTCGGTATGTATCTTCAGAAAAATCCTCATGACCAGGGGTATCCAAAAGATTTACAACTCTGTCTTTATAAGGAAATTGCATCACAGACGATGTGACCGAGATACCTCTATCTTGCTCCATTTTCATCCAGTCTGATGTCGCATGTCGTTGTGCTTTACGACCCTTTACCGCACCAGCCATCTGTATGGCTCCACCAAATAAAAGCAGCTTCTCGGTCAGAGTAGTTTTACCTGCATCAGGGTGAGATATTATTGCGAACGTACGACGTTCTGGATTCTTCGGCATGGCTTATAGCCTTTAGGGGTAAATTATTAGATTTAACTGATAGACGCAGCAAAAATTACTGCATCCTCACGACCAACAGTCGCTTGATAATATGAAGGCCGCACACCGATCTGCTTAAAACCCAACGACTGATATAAACTGATTGCTATGTTATTAGAAGGTCTTACCTCGAGAAAAATGCGTTCAACACCAAGAGTTCCTGCTTTTTCTATAAGAGCGCTCAATAAACGCCTACCGTAACCTACGCTTTGAAACTCTGAATGAACACATAGATTAAGTATATGTGCTTCACCTACGGCAACTGACATTATTCCATAACCACGAACTGCTTTAGAATTTTGACTAGACGCCATACTAGAAATTTCAATCACAAAACTCTGATATCCAGCAAGAAGACAATCACGAAACACCCCTCGGCTCCAGGGAAAATCATAGCTAGCCCTCTCAATCGCAGCCACGTCTTTCAAATCAGCAGCTGACATGTCACGCACTTGCCATTGCAGTTGAATAGCAGCGCTCATGAATTTTGTAGCACCTGCATTATCAAAATAAGATCTTCCCATGCTTTAGACTTAGCCGAAGGACTACGAAGCAAATAAGCTGGGTGATAACTAACCACAAGCGGTATCTGCCGCTCACCATAATTAAACTCACCGCCGCGCAACCTACCTATAGGGGAATCAGAATTCAACAGCCACTGTGCAGCAATACGGCCTAAAGCAAGCATCACTTTAGGCTGTAAAAGCGATATCTGTCTCTCGAGATAGGGTCCACAAGTTAAGGATTCTTTTGGTTTCGGATCACGATTATTTGGCGGTCTACACTTAAGAATATTAGCTATATAAACCTTATCGCGAGATAAATGTATCGATGAAAGCATTGCATCTAATAACTGACCAGCTCTCCCGACAAATGGCTCTCCTCTTTGATCTTCCTCGGCCCCTGGCGCCTCTCCAATAATCAATAAATCAGCCCTATGATCCCCAACCCCAAATACCGTCTGTGTGCGCCCATGACAAAGCTCGCATCTAGTGCAGCCTTGCACAGTATCTTTAAGTTCATCCCAATCCTGCTGTGATAAATCGGGAATAAGTGTTTTATTTTCATCAAAATTACGCCGCGACCATACAGTTATCCCAATCGCCTCTAAATACTGTTCACGCACTGTACTCATGCTACAACGACCTATTACTAGATTTTCTACGCCGTCTTATCTGGCGCCATAACCAGAAAATAGGTACTGATGTTGTATAAACAAAAAACATACTAAAAATTACTATTGGCGGATTAAGAGCTACAATAATTAGAACAACTGATATAAAGATTAGATTTCCAAACGGCACCCTTCTACTGAGGTCAATCTGCTTAAAACTGGGATAATGAAAGTTCGACATCATTGCAATACCTGCAACAGCAGTAAT
>JAQWRR010000078.1 GCA_029243585.1 Gammaproteobacteria bacterium | reverse complement strand
GCAAGAACACGACGCTCTGAAAGAGGCAGGAACTCTATCTGACGTAAAGCAATATGAGACCGACGTGGGAGAGTTACGACACCTGCTAGTTTAGTCACTGCAGAAAGCAAGTTTGACGTTGACAATGCTAATGACTGAGGGTCACTTTCTCTCAAAACATCCTCAAACTGAACTAACTCCTCATCTTTTGGGGGACAGAGCTTCACCAATGTATCTACAAAAAATCGGTAGCCCTTTATTGTGGGGATGCGGCCTGCAGAGGTATGGGGTGCAGTAACAAAGCCAAGTTCCTCAAGATCAGACATGATATTTCTGATGGTTGCAGGGCTAACATCTAATCCGGAGTGCTGAGAAAGTGTCCGTGATCCAACAGGCTGACCATCTTGTATATAACGGTTCACCAACGCTCTCAGGAGATGTTGAGCACGCTCATTTGGAAGCTCTGTTAACTTACCCATAGCATTAGTAAATCAGCATTAAATTAGATATCGAAGGTTCTTATAAAAGACGCTAGCAACAGGCAGGCTCTACTGTCAATAAAATACACTTCTTGTTGCTTTATTTTGTTTTAAGCGGAGCTGACGCGACTTCAGTACAATATACCTTTAATTGTTCCTAATCCAAGACATATGACTACTAGGTTCAAAAATATTGGTCTCTGGGGAAACCTTGGAGAAAAAGAGGTTGTAGAGCCAGCACTGGAGGTACTTGCCCAGTTAGAGGCCCTTGGACTCGATGTTCTGATTCCTGACCAGGAAAATATTCCTACGGGGTTTCGAGGAGCCTCTTGCCTGCCTGCTGATCAATTAGGTGCTGGGGCTGATCTTATTATTGCTGTTGGCGGTGATGGAACCATGCTACATGCTGCGCGACGGGCAGCAATGTACTCAGTACCGCTTTTAGGGGTAAACCGTGGTCGACTAGGATTCCTTACCGATGTTTCACCAGAATTAATGGCTGAAACGATAGGTGCAGTTCTATCTGGCGACTATGTTACCGAAGTGCGATTTATGCTCGAAGCAAAAATCACAAATGCCAATCAAACAACAGGACCTATGCTTGCGCTAAATGATGTAGCCCTTAAAACCACCCATACCGGTCATATGCAAGATTTTTGTACTTATGTGGATGGTGAATATGTAAACACACATGGTGGTGATGGATTGATTATTGCAACTCCCACTGGATCGACTGCCTACGCATTGTCTTGTGGAGGACCCATTATTCAACCAGATGTAGACGCCCTTGTTATTGTTCCTATAGCTCCTCATACCCTTTCAGATAGACCCTTAGTTGTAAGGTCATCAAGTCAAATAGTTGTGAGAATTGAACCTCGATTAGAAAGCCAATCAGCAAATGTCGCTTGTGATGGAGAGGATCTTGGCGAGATAGGAAAAGAAGAATCACTGACTATTAACATTTCGGAAAAAAACGTAAAGTTATTGCATCCTCGCGGGCATAGTTACTACGAACTTCTCCGTTCTAAATTATCTTGGGGACAGAATAATCGTACTCAGAAAAAAGCGGATTCAGGTCCAGGCAATTAATGCTCAGACTGATAAAAGTCAAAAACTATACGGTAATTGACGAAGTCGAGGTTAATCTTCAGTCAGGCTTAAGCGTGATGACAGGTGAGACAGGTGCAGGCAAATCAATCCTGGTAGATGCCTTAGGCTTAGCACTTGGTAATCGAGCAGATGCAAGTACCGTTCGCCCTGGCACTGAACGAGCAGAAATTAGCGTTATATTTGAATTCTCAATTGACCATCCTGCTATGTCCTGGCTTATCGAGCATGGATTAGATAACGAGGAAACTTGTCTACTAAGAAGAGTTATTTACGCAGAAGGTCGTTCACGAGCATTTATCAATTCTTCACCAGTTACCAGGCAAGACTTAAGAACGTTAGGCACGCTTTTAGTAAATATTCATGGTCAGACAGCACATCAAGCCTTGCTTCATGGGGCTGCGCAAAGAGAAATTCTCGATGATCATGGTAATACGAGCTTATTAGCTAAAGAAGTTGCAAAAAATTTCAGTAGTTGGCAAACCCTTAATGAAGAACTTGATATCCAAAATAAGAACAAAGGTGACCAGCAGCTAAAATTCGAATTATTGAACTTTCAAATAGAAGAGCTTGAAACCCTTAACTTAAAAGAAGGCGAGGTTGAATCACTTGAAATCGAACGTAATCGCTTAGCGCATGTAGACAAAATATCTAGCTCTTTAAACAAAATCTTAGAAGATACTTATGAACGCGATGAAGCATCTGCTCATCACTTAGTATCTACCGCTCACCGTTCTTTAGATGGCCTTTTAGAATTAGACGCTTCTCTATCCGAACCTTTAGATCAACTAAACCAGATAGAAATACAGCTCCGTGAGACTGCTGTAGAACTTTTACGTTACCGAGATGATTTAGAGCCAGACCCTCATAGACTCGAGTGGATTGAAACAAGACTCTCAAAAGCGCGTGAACTTGCAACACGAAATAAAATAGAAAGTAAGAACCTATTTAATTTGCTTGACCATCTAAAAAATAAAATTGAAAAACTCAAGAATACATCCGATTCACTTAACACGTTATTAAAAAGCGTTGCAGAAGCAAAAGACCTGTATATGCAGACTGCAAAGCAACTTACCAAAATGAGGACAAACAATGCTTCATCTCTTAGCGAAGCGGTAACCAGTCAGATTATTGAGCTTGGTTTACCGCATGGGCGATTCCGTGCGATTGTTAAAGATAAAACCATTGAACAAGCTGATGCCACCGGATTAGATTGGATTGAATTTCAAGTAGTTTTAAATCCTGGGCAAAACTTTGGCCCACTTTCTAAGGTTGCCTCAGGTGGAGAGTTATCACGAATCAGCCTAGCCTTAGAAGTAGTAAGCGCAGGTTTTCTTGGAGTATCCACACTTATCTTTGATGAGGTAGATGCTGGAATTGGCGGAGGTGTAGCAGAAATTGTCGGACGCAGACTCTCGGATATAGCAAGTAAACGACAAGTTCTTTGTGTCACACATTTACCTCAAGTAGCAAGTCAAGGCCTACATCACTTTCGAATACACAAACTCACAGATGGTAAAACCACCCGAACGAACGTTCGCATATTGCAATCAAAAGAACGTATAGAAGAATTATCTAGAATGCTAGGAGGGGTTGAAATAACTGATACAACAAGAGCACATGCTCAAGAGATGGTTCAACGAGGCAACCATTAAAGCATCAAAACCAGAGAAAGTACGGTCGTACTATTTTTATGTAGAGATATTAAGTTATGTTTTTTTAGGCCTAACGTAAAGAACCAAGCTATGATCCTCAATTACATAACCATGTTTTTCGGCTATCTCAGCTTGCAACTGCTCAATTCTATCTTCTACAAACTCAATAACATCTCCAGTCTCTAAGCACACCATATGATCATGATGAGTACGGTCAGCCAGTTCAAATACCGACGTTCCTCCACCATCAAAGTTATGTCGCGTAATGAGCCCAGCATGTTCAAACTGAGTAAGCACACGGTAAACCGTAGCCAAACCAAACTCCTCACCGCTTTCTAACAGCGCTCTATAGATTGCTTCAGCACTCAAATGCCGTTCTTCACTACCCTCCATGATCGACAAAACCTTAAGACGGGGCGAGGTGACTTTTAAGCCAACTTTTTCGAGTTCTTGTCTTTCCACTTTATACCGTTTTAATCATTAGGTTGTTATTATGTTATGAGTCATTATGACCCAGATTAAAGGTGTACTCTATAGTGACACATCGTCGTTTAAGAAACATGCTAAAAATATTCGTCCTTGTAGCAGCCATCGTTTGCTCTACAAGTTGCGTCTATAGGATGGATATACAACAAGGCAATCTACTTGACGAAACAAATATAGAGCAAGTTGCTATTGGTATGACTAGAAATCAAGTCCGTTTTCTTCTCGGTACACCAATGGTATCCGATAGCTTTCATCATGACCGGTGGGATTACACCTACTATTTCCAAAGTGGGCGTTCCCCTAATGTGGATAGACGTTGGTTTATTGTCTTTTTTCAGAATGATGAGGTTACCCGAATAGAACGGGACGCAATTCTTACGCCTATTTCATAAAGCTTAACGACACTCTTAATACACTCAAGTTTTGATTAGGTCTTTTCAAAACCGTCATCTTGTTGCCCCATAACTTTACCTAAAGCAATAAATTTTCGGCGCATTTCCCGGGGATCACTGATTAATGGCCTACAAATTTCAATTCTATCACCCACACGCAACAAGTAATCATGGTTTATTTTTTTTCCAAAAAGACCAAGAACTAAAGGGTAATTTTCGATTTCTGGATGCTTACTAAGCAGTTTTGAAAACTTCACAGCATCCAGAGCCGTCATATTTTCTGATAATGGAACACTGACAATCCATTGTTCATTGGGGGTTGCGTAAATCACCGAAACCATAACAACATCAACCATAAAGTTGATTGGCCCTCTTAATGAAAGCTTCAACCTGCGAACGAACAATTTCTTCAAACAATAAACCAAACATTTTATCTAAAGGGGTTCTTGAAACATCAAAAGCTAATTCAATTTTAACCAAGCACCCTGGTTCGTTCTGTTTCAGAAACCGCCACCCACCGCTTAGACTTTTAAAAGGCCCATCGATCAAGTCAATATCAATTTGGTGAGGTCTCTTTAATGAATTACATGTTGTAAAGCGCTTCCTTAAGCCTCCAAGCCCAACATCCAACATAGCTACAATTTCCATCTCGGTTTCTTTTTCAACATGCGAACTTTGGCACCAATGAAGAAATTCTGGATATGAGGCAATATCATTGACCAGATCAAACATCTGGTCAGGTTCATATGCCACATGCTCACTTTGCTGAACAGTGTGCACTAGATCACACAATCCCTATGGCATTAAGAAAAATAAGCAGCACGGCAATTGGAGCAATAAAACGGGCTGAAATACGCCACATGCGATAAACGCCACTTACAGAAGTATCGATTTCATCTGAAGTTGAATTAGCGGACATAAACCAACCTGTAAAAATTGCAATAGCAAAACCACCAAGAGGCAACATAATATTTGCAGTCAAATAATCAAAACTATCAAAAAATGTTCCCCATAATAATTCAATATCACTGAGCTCATTAAAAGAAAGAACACTTAGCAAACCTAACATCCAGATTGCCATTCCAACAAAAATAGCTGTTTTTCTGCGTTCTAGTCCTGTTGTTTCCATAAGCCAGGCCACAGGGGATTCCATTAATGCAATTCCGGAAGTCCATGCTGCAAATGTAAGCAATAAAAAAAATACTGTTGCTATTATCCTTCCACCTGGCAACTGTCCAAATGCAATTGGAATTGTTTGAAAGATAAGTCCAGGTCCTTCAGCTGGGTCTAATCCATGCGCAAAAACTATAGGGAATATTACAAGTCCCGCAAGAATAGCAATAGCTGTATCCATCATCACAACTGCTATAGAGGTTTTAATAATAGAAGCTTCACTAGACAAATATGCTCCGTAAGCCATCACAGCTCCCATACCAATGCTTAGGGTAAAAAAAGCATGCCCTAAAGCAGAAAGAATTCCTTCTGAACTTAAATCCGAAAATTTAGGTGCAAACAAAAAAACCAAAGCCTCAGAAAAATTCCCCTCAATCATGCTGTATCCCAATAAGATAAAAAGAAGAAAAACCAAAGCAGGCATTAATATGCGAACAGCCTTTTCCAGGCCATGCTCTACACCTCTCGCAACCACAGAAACGGTTAATATGATAAAAAAGGTATGCCAAAGCCCGGAAATAAACCAGTTACCTGTTAGCCCATCAAATTTATGAGATGCGCCCTCCGCGTCTATTCCAACTAGAGTTCCAGATCCAGCTTCAAAAACATACGCCAATGCCCATCCGGCTACTACACTGTAATAGGAAAGAATGAGAAAACTTGCCACAACTCCGAGAAGCCCAACGATACGCCAATGTTTATTCCCAGTTTCTTCCTCTCCTAGGAAGGACATGGTACTAACAGGGTTCCTCCGACCGCGCCTCCCAATTAGAATTTCAGATATCATGATTGGTAAGCCAATGCCAAACACGCATATCAAGTAAACTAGAACAAATGCTCCCCCACCATTTACACCAGCAATATAAGGAAACTTCCATATGTTGCCTAATCCGACAGCAGAACCTGATAAAGCCAAAATAAAAGTAAGACGAGAAGACCATTGACCATGAAGAGAACGACGTTGCGCTCCAGATGAAACCACTCCTAACACCTCTCTGACGTGTATTTTGGTGTAGATTCTAGGATCATTAGAGGATCATGGCTAGAAAGGTAGCAAAAAAACCCTCAACATCAATCGCTCTTAATAAAAAAGCGCGATTTGATTTCTTTATTGAGGAAAAGATCGAGGCAGGAATATCACTTGAAGGCTGGGAAGTTAAAAGCCTTAGAGCTGGTAAAGCACAACTAACGGAAAGTTATGTTGTCGTCCGAAAAGCCGAGATCTGGATACTAGGTGCCTACCTTACACCATTAGCCTCCGCATCTACCCATATTGATACAGACCCAGCACGAACTAGAAAATTACTACTGCATCGAAAAGAGATAGACCGACTGTCTGGTCTAGTAGATCGTAAGGGGTACACACTCGTTCCTCTAGAACTCTATTGGAACCATGGTAGAGCAAAGCTTTCCATTGGTCTTGCCAAAGGTAAAAAGCAATACGACAAACGCTCAGAAAAGAAAAAACAAGACTGGGAACGTGATAAGGCCCGAGCGCTTAAAGCAATAAATAGATAAGGCGAGAATAAAAACTCAAACCAAATCTAGCATAGTTTTACAGGCCTAATAACGACCATACTTAATAGAATGCATCTCATAACTTTGAAATATCATTTAATACGACTAGAATTAATTGTCTAGGGGGCGATCGGCTTCGACGTGGGTCGTGAATCTTTAGGTGCATGCCGAGGGGCAGATCACCTCGTAAAACCAACTGCAAACCATATAGTTGCCAATGAAGACAACTACGCTCTAGCTGCTTAAAAAACAGACTAAAGCCTTCTGCCCGGCACGTGCTTGTGCGTCCGGTTCCAGGAGTCATCCACACAAGATCGCGGAATGGACTGTCTAGGGCCTGAACGCTAAAACTTAACTAGACTGGCTGTGAGTTTTCCCTGCCCGTCGGGTAGCTTTCAGCAAGATTAAAGACGGAATAAGCATGTAGAGCTTAAAGCGGATCACTTGCGGACGCGGGTTCAATTCCCGCCGCCTCCACCACATTTGAGAGGAGTTTTCACAATGTATTTGGTTGATTTTTATAAAAGTTATCACATGCGAGTAGTAGTTTATGCCGCGCTAACTCTACTGGTTACCGGATGTAGTGGGACAGAACAGCCCTTTGAATACATTCATTTGCCAGGTACCGAGCCTGCGGCAGGTGCCAATATGCCGTTTACATCTGCGATTCAAGTTCGTTCAGGCAATATTGTATTTCTGTCTGGTACGGTCGGTGCTCCAAGCCCCCACAGCCACCCGCATATTCCATCGGAGTTCGATCACCTTGACTTTAGTCCCGAGGCTCAAACTATTCGTGTCATGGAAAGCGTTAAGGAAGCGGTTGAAGCAGCTGGTGGACAGCTTACTGATATCGTCCGGGTAACCAGATTCGTTCGTAATGTTGGTGAAAACCAAGACGCAATTAATGAAGTAATGAATCGATACTGGGGCCCTAGTCATCGACCTGCGAGCACTACAGTGGAAATAGTTAGATTGGCGACTGATCCGCGTTTTATTCTCGAGGTTGAAGCGGTAGCTGTCATACCAAACTGAGCTTTTACTACGAAATATCACACACTTAAACTTAATTCAGTACCGGGAAAACCTCTATAAGAATAGATTATTAATTATTATATTTTTC
>JAQWRR010000071.1 GCA_029243585.1 Gammaproteobacteria bacterium | reverse complement strand
TTGCTCTAACATATGATCAAAAAAGCCGATTCCTGTATTAATTTCCCCCTTAGCAGGGCCATCTAAATCCACATTAATACTAATATTCGTTTCTGATGTTTTTCTTACTATATGAGCCTGACGAGGATCATCAAGCAAAAGATGCATAATACTTTCCCAGGATTGTTTCTCTGATCCGTTTTTAGAAACTTTAAAACTATTTATTCCAATATTATTTGCAAGCTCAATATCTGAATCTCGATCTCCGACCACAGCAGAACGACTTCTATCTAGTTTTGTATTAGCTAGATAGTCCTTTAAAAGTCCTGCTCTAGGCTTTCGGCACACACAACCATCTGATTCAAAATGCGGACAGAAAAACTCTTCTGAAAAGGTGATTCCCTGGGTAGAGAATAGGTCCTTAATATAAGCATGAGTTTTATTAAAATCTTTCTGTGGAAAACTATTCGTGCCTAAACCATCCTGATTGCTAACTAGAACAAACTGGAAGCCAGCTTCTTTAGCTTTTAATAAAGCTGGTATAACGCCAGGCATTAAACGAACCTTTTCAATGCAGTCTACCTGCATATCAGCGGGCTCTTCTATAAGAGTTCCGTCACGGTCTAAAAACAGCACTTTATTGTCCATTTATTTTTCCTGCCGTTTGTTTGGTATCTTAGTGAATTCATTCGAAAGTGCTTGAAGCAACTGATCGTTATCATTTTTGCTACCAATAGTAATTCTCACGCAATTCTTAATGGATTCATGGTTATCAAATATTCTTACTAAAATACCGCCATTTTTTGCTGCCATAACAAATCTCTCACGATTGCTTGTAGAAACTAACAAGAAATTTGCGTCGCTTGGCCACACTTTTTCTACAATCGAAAACTTCAATAATTCATCTTTCAAACGAGATCTTTCTCTGAGAATACTGCAAGTCTTTTCCTTAGAAACCGACATTGAATCCTCATCTAGAGCCTTAAGAACGAGTTCTATCGAGGGAGTAGGGAATGTATAAGGTGGTAGAACATTTTCAAGAAAACTAATAAGTTTTTTTGCGCCTATAACAGCACCACAACGCACTCCAGCAAGAGATACGAACTTAGAAAGGGTTCGCAAAGAGACGACATGATCGTTTATTTCTTGTAATGAACGAAGTTCTTCCTGAGCTGAAAATTCTTGATACGCTTCATCTAGAACGACTAAGGCACGCCCACGGGCAGCATTACAAACTTTTACAATGTCTTTTCTTGCGGTTGAACCGCCCGTTGGGTTGTTTGGCGAACAGATAAAAACAATTTTTGTTCCAGCATTAATTTGATTGATGACCATTTGGGTATCAAGAGTAAAGTCAGCACTTAAAGATTCATTCCTCAACAAAGGGATTTCTATAACTTTAACGTTTTGAATCTCGGCATATAGCCGGTACATATCAAAAGTTGGAGGACTGATGACGATACTATCTTTGCCTGCTATGCAAAAAGCCCTGATTAATACATCAATGGCTTCGCTGCTTCCACGAGTAATCAACATCTCCTCTTCATGAATATTGTAGTGAGAGGCAAGACATGCACGCAGAGCATATGGTCGCGGTGGTGGGTATCTATTAAGACCTCTTTTTGTGTCATCGCCTGATGATCTATATGGGGATTCATTAGCATTCATGCGAATAAGGCCTGGCTCATATACTCCTGGGGTATAAGGAATAATAGATCGCAGTTCTGGACGAGCCAAATCAAGTACATCAGTTTCCATTAGGCTCACTCCTTTTTAAATCCTTAAGCACATTAAGTCGTAAGCTAACGGCCTGACGATGGCCATCTAATCCTTCAAGTGTCGCAAGTTGTTCCGCAACAGGACCAATTTTTTGAAATCCATCAGGCGTAAGTGTTTGAACAGTCATTGAGCGCAAAAAATCAGAAACCCCTAAGCTTGAATATGAGCGGGCATAACCGTAAGTGGGCAACACATGGTTAGTGCCACTGCAGTAGTCACCTATAGCTTCAGGGGCCCATGGACCAAGAAATACTGAACCGGCAGCCTGAACTTTTTTAAGAGCTGCTTTAGGGTTTTCTACCTGAAGCATAAGGTGCTCTGGAGCATATTGGTTAGCAACAAATAAAGCTGTATCTAAGTTTTCAACAAGTATTACATGTGAGTTTTTTAAGGATCTCTCAACAATCTTTTTTCGACTTAAGTTTTGTTGCTGCTGTTCAATTTCTTCTATTGCTAACTTTAAAAAAGCCTCATTGGTACCAATTAAAATAACCTGTGAATCTGGCCCATGTTCAGCTTGAGAGAGTAGGTCAGACGCAACAAAAACAGGATTCGCTTCTTTGTCAGCGATAACCATGATTTCTGAGGGTCCTGCTGGCATATCTCTTGCTGCGCCTTCAGGGTCCTGAGCAACCTGTGATTTTGCGGCTGTTACCCATGCGTTACCAGGCCCAAATACCTTTGAGACTTTTGGGATAGATTCTGTCCCATATGCCATGGCAGCGATGGCTTGCGCCCCACCTACCTTAAAAATTACCGATATATTGCATGCTTTAGCGGCATAAAGAACAGCAGGATTAACTTTACCATCAGACTGTGGTGGGCTACATAGGATTACTTGAGTGCAATCCGCAAGCATTGCCGGAACTCCAAGCATCAAAGCTGTTGAAGGTAAGGGGGCATTTCCAGCAGGCACATAAAGTCCAACATCATGTATTGGTCGACTGACACGTTCACAGTAAACACCAGGAGTAGTTTCTACAGCTATGGGCTCTGGTAGTTGAGCGCGATGAAACCGAGTTATATTGGCTTTAGCTTCCTCAATAGCACGTTTATCAGTTTTGGATAATAATTTTTCAGCCCGTCTGATTTCATCTGGTGAGACCAAAATATTTGAGAGACAAACTGAATCAAGCTCTTTTGTTAGCGATATAAGTGCCCGATCTCCTTCATCCTTAACTACCTTTATGATTTCAGAAACACGCTCTTGTAGTAGCAAATCATTTGATAAGGCAGGTCGTTTAAGAAGCGCTAGCTGTTCTTTAGGACTCAGTTTTTTCCAGTTATGTAGCTTCATTAGTCTTACGCAAGCATTTTTTCCACTGGAAGTACCAGCATTGAACTTGCTCCTGCATCCTTTAGGTCCTCAAGAGTTCCCCAAAAAACATTCTCTCGACACACGGCATGTACTGCGACTTTATCTTGTCGACCTTCTAACGGGATAATTGTTGGCGCTTCGCTACCAGGAAGAAGTCTACGAATTTCCTGTAAAGCATCTCGTGGCGCATGAAGCATAATGTACTTGCTTTCTTTAGCTTGCAGTACTCCTTTAATCCTTTGCAAAAGACGATTGATCCAGTCAGTCTTAGAATCTACTAATTTTGATGGCGTCTGAATTAATGTGGCAGTGCTCTCAAGAATAGTTTTTGCCTCATATAGATTATGAGCTTTCATGGTTGCTCCACTCGAAACAAGATCACAAATTATGTCGGCCCTTCCAAGGCTTGGCGCTATTTCTACTGCTCCAGAGAACTGAATTACACTCGCATTAATTTTGTTTTCCTTTAAATAGGCTTTCACTATTGCCGGATAACTAGTAGCTATTCTCTTTCCTTCTAAAGACTCTGAACCCAAGAAATCATCACCATCTGGAATGCCAAAGGAAAGTCTGCAATGCCCATAATCAAGTGAAACTAGTTTCTTGAAAATTTCTGTTTTACTGGTTTCTTCTATGTTGAGCCTAGATTCTTCAATAATATTTCCTCCGACTATTCCTAGGTCGCATACATCTTCTTGGACTAACCCAGGAATGTCATCATCACGAACTAGAAGCACATCGATAGGCATATTTTCTCCATAACAAATCAACTGATCACGTCCACGCGAATACCTAAGCCCACAACGAACTAATAAATCCATTGAGTGATCGGTCAATCGACCAGATTTTTGCACGGCAATTTTTATGCGTGTTTCATTGCTATCCATTGATGCATTCCTTGTTTTGTCAGTTTTATTGCTGAGAGCAAGATCGTTGTAGGGCTGTTTTATAACCGCCGTTACCATCGGTAAGGGAACGTGCAACTCGTCCTATCGTTGTTACTGAAACTCCAGTTTTTTTATGTATTTGCCTATAGGGTAGGCCACCCACCAGATGCGGAACTACCGCCCATCTATCAATTAAAGCCTCAAGTTCTGATGGCGTACAAAGATCTGAAAAGAACCTGCGACAATCTTCCGTACTATCTAATGTCATTACGGCACGATAAAGTGCTATCTCAGCCTTTTCTTGTACTAAATTTTTCTTTTCGCGGTTTTCTTTCATAATAATGGCGTACTAATGTATTAGTGTAATAGTGTGTTATTACAATAGCACACTTATCCGGATAAAACAAAATTAATGAGGTTAATGAATGGTGTCAGTTGGAATATTGGTGTTTATTTTATTTAGGTTAAAACTTATAGAAGTGTGCAATCAAGCCAATAAATGTGGCAATTATTGCCTATAATTCATGTACATCCGAATCACAATTGAAATTTATCTCAATGTTTAACGAAGCAGCATCATTAAAGACTAAGTCGCTAGAAGTATGGCGGGGAGGGGTATGTCTATTTGAAGGTCTCGATTTCACATTAGAATCTGGACAAGTCGCGATTGTTAGTGGTGCTAATGGGTGTGGCAAAACTACATTATTGCGAATCCTCTCCGGTATGAACCAAGCAGCTGGAGGTTATGTGACTTGGAGAGGTGAGAAAATTCATCGCCTAAATGCAGAGTCACAAGCAGAGATAGCTTATCAAGGTCATTTGGATGGACTTAAGAAAGAATTTACTGTCTTAGAAAACCTTCGTTTCTATCAGGCAATGAGTAATCAGAAAAAGCCATTAGAAAGCTTGTTAGAGGAGCTTAGATTAGGGCCTTACCAAAACCGGCAGGTCCGTTATTTATCAGCTGGGCAAAGGAGGCGGGCAGCATTAGGTTGTATGAGGGTAAAAACGGCAAAACTTTGGTTGCTCGATGAGCCATTAACAAACCTTGATACAAAGGGAGCAAGCCTGATTTCAAGCTGGATTTCTGAACATGCGAAGTCCGGCGGAATTGCTGTGGTAGCAACGCATCAAAGAGATAGTCTTATCCAAACAGCAACAATAGAAATTGAGCTTTAAATGGATATATTTATATTAATATTATTACGCGATCTACGATTGTCTTTTAGACGCTGGAACGAACTAGCGATGCCATTACTGTTTTTCATTATCATCGCTTCATTGTTCCCTCTTGCCTCATCGCCAGAAATTTCACAGTTGCGTGATTATGGTGGTGCTGTTCTATGGGTCTCTGCGCTGTTATCCTCATTACTAGCATTGGATGGCTTATTTCGTGTAGATGCGGAAGATGGGAGCATGGAGCAATTGATTCTCAGCCCGACCCCCTTAGGGGTCATAGTTTTAGCAAAAATTATTGCGCATTGGATAGTTAGTGGTGTCCCGCTAGTTATAGTGTCACCATTACTAGCGCTATCTTTTTACCTACCTTTAGAGGCTTTGCCAGTCTTTATTTTGGCTATAGCTTTAGCGACGCCAATTCTCAGTGTTTTAGCAGCCATAGGGGCGGCTCTCACAGTATCGTTACGTGGAGGCGGAGCGCTTATTGGTTTGCTAATGTTACCGATGATGGTTCCTGTATTGATATTTGGAACATGGGCTACAGATGCTGCTGTTCAGGGTGAAAATCCTATAGGAGCATTACTTTTACTAGCTTCCCTGGCAATACTTTCTATTTCATTAGGCCCCTTAGCTGCAGCAGGCGCAGTTAAAGTAGCTATGGAGTAAAGGTTGTTGTGAAATAAAAATGGCATTCATACGACATAACTTGGTACGAATAGTTAATGCAATCAGCTTACTAAACACTAATTTTTGGCGCTGGTTTCATCAATTGGCTTCACCGCCCCATGTATTCGCTTTAGCAGGCCGCGTATGCCCATGGTTTGCAGGATTGGCGATTATTTTTTTAGTAGCTGGTACTTATGGGGGATTGGTACTAGCTCCAGCTGATTATCTTCAAGGAGATGGATTTCGAATTATCTACGTGCATGTCCCTAGTGCATACCTTGGAATGCTTGCATATATGGTGATGGCTTCAAGCGCTGCTATTGGCTTTATCTGGCGTATGAAGATGGCTCATGGCCTTGCTGTTAGTGCCGCTCCTCTTGGAGCATGGTTTACTGTTCTTGCTTTGGTTACCGGAGGAATATGGGGTAAACCTATGTGGGGAACCTATTGGCAATGGGCTGATGCCAGATTAATGTCAGAGCTAATGCTACTTTTTCTTTTTTTGGGTTATATGGTACTACGAGCATCCTTTGATGATCGAGATAAGGCTGATCGCATAAGCGCTATTCTTGCAGTAGTTGGCGTTATTAATATTCCTATAATTCATTACTCTGTTGAATGGTGGAGCACCCTTCACCAGGGCCCAACAATCGCTAAGCTCGATGAGCCCTCTATTACAATGGACATGTTGATGCCTTTGCTTATCATGATAATAGGTTTTACAGCTTTTTTTGGCTGGTTACTTTGTAAAAGATTACAGGGAGAAATATTAAAGCGTGAGAGACAGACACGCTGGGTTGATGGGCTTATTAAAGGTAGAACAGCATGATGGAATTCATGCTTATGGGCGGGTATGCGGGGTATGTCTGGTCTGCATACGGTATTACAATGCTTGTTCTGGTAGCTAATGTATGGATGGCATATAGGTTCCATGCAAAGTGGCTTAAACGCGCACAGGAAGAGGGTATGACGAAAGTTTCGACACGACAGCCAAGAGTGAGGCGTATTTCATGACCGCGCGTCAAAATAGAATGATTTTGATTGGTCTTGTGGTAACAGGAGTTACTGTTTCAGCTTTTCTTGCTCTTCAAGCATTTGAGGAGAATTTATTATTTTTTTTCAGTCCAGCTCAGGTGGCAGCAGGGGAGGCACCTACTGATAGAACTTTTCGATTAGGTGGTATGGTTTTAGAAGACAGCATTAATCGTGAAATAGGCAGTTTAACTTTGAATTTCATAGTCACCGACTATACAGCTTCTATTCCAGTCAGTTACACGGGGGTGTTACCCGATCTTTTTGCAGAAAATCAGGGCGTTGTAGCTAGAGGGACTTTAGATAATCAGGGTGGATTTATTGCAGAGGAAATTTTGGCAAAGCATGATGAAAACTATATGCCTCCAGAGGTCGCAGAGGCGCTTGCCTTAAGTGAGGGGTCTCAAACACCATGATTCCTGAAATTGGTCAGTTTGCTTTAATTCTTGCTCTAGGTCTGGCGTTTATTCAGGCAATTATTCCTTTGCTCGGAGCCATGTGGTCTCGTGAAGATTTAACCGCCATAGCAAGGCCAGCTGCAACCGGACAATTCGTCTTCGTTATGGCAGCTTTTGTTGTGTTATGCCATGCATTTCTAAATGACGACTTTAGTGTTCTATATGTAGCAACCAATTCTAATAGTGCTTTACCGACTCCGTATAAGATAGCAGCTGTATGGGGCGCTCATGAGGGGTCCTTGCTTCTATGGATTCTTATTCTCTCTACTTGGACGCTTGCAGTAACAGTTGGGAGTCGTAGTCTGCCTCATGAATTCGCAGCTAGAGTTCTTGGTGTTCTCGGTATCGTTAGTGTCGGAATGCTACTATTTACATTATTGACATCTAACCCTTTTGAGCGGTTTTTTCCTGCTGCTTTAGAGGGAAATGATCTTAACCCTCTACTACAAGATCCAGGTCTTGTTATGCACCCCCCAATCCTTTATGCAGGTTATGTAGGTCTTGCAGTACCTTTTGCTTTTGCTATAGCTGCGTTACTAACCGGCAAATTAAGTCAAGATTGGGCTCGTTGGACTCGACCATGGACAACTGCATCATGGATGTTTCTAACTGTTGGTATAGCGTTGGGCAGTTGGTGGGCTTATTACGAGCTTGGTTGGGGTGGATGGTGGTTCTGGGATCCTGTTGAAAATGCATCTTTTATGCCTTGGTTAGCTGGTACTGCTTTAATTCATTCACTTGCCGTCACAGAGCGACGCGGTATATTTAAAAGCTGGACTCTACTTTTAGCAATTGCAGCTTTTTCATTGAGCCTATTAGGTACATTTTTGGTTAGGTCTGGAATCTTAGTCTCTGTGCATGCATTTGCTTCGGATCCAGAAAGAGGACTATTCATACTTCTGTTGCTCGGTGCTATTACAGGGGGTTCCCTTACGCTATATGCCTTTCGAGCTAGATATTTAACGGTTGAAGGCGGGTTTAGACTAGTCTCCAGAGAATCCTTCTTATTAATGAATAATATTTTATTGGTCGTTGCTACGGCAGCGGTGTTATTTGGAACGCTATACCCTCTATTTTTAGATGCATTGGGGATGGGAAAAATTTCAGTAGGCCCACCATATTTTAATGCGGTTTTTTTAATTCCAATGCTTCCTTTGGCTGTATTAGTTGGCATGGGTATGCATACCACATGGTTACGTATGTCAGGAGAACCCCTTAGGAAAAGGCTGTTATTTCCTGCCGGTATAGCACTTATGATTGGTATTATTTTTCCATTAATCATATTTGGACAAGCTAGCGCCCTTACTCTAGTTGGCGTAGTGACTGCTTTATGGGTTATTGCATCATCGCTTCTAGAGCCAGCAAAACGTTTGTTTCAAAAAAATCGATCTCCGATGCCTCTTACTCGAGGGCAGTGGGGCATGTATCTTGCTCATATGGGTGTGGGTGTTTTTATTCTCGGAGCCACTGTAACCTCTAGTTATAATATCGAAACTGACTCAAGAGCGGTTCCAGGTGACCGTTGGCAGGTGGGTGAATATGAGCTCTATTTTCGTGATATTAGGCGTATTGAGGGAGTTAATTACGAAGCAACAGAGGGTGAATTTGAGGTTTGGGAAGGCGATCAACTTGTAACTATTCTTCGACCACAGAAACGTGTGTATCGTGTTCAGACTAGCCCAATGACAGAAGCTGCAATTGATGTTGGTTGGGGAAGAGATTTGTTTATAGCACTTGGTGATCCTTTGGGTGATGGAGCATGGAGCCTAAGAGTGCAAATCAAACCGTTAATCCGTTTTATTTGGCTTGGTGCCTTAATAATGGCTTTTGGTGGACTGTTAGCAATTATGGACCCTCGTTACCGTGTCAAACGAACACAAGAAAAGGATGCCATAAGCAAACAATCATTGGAGACTGCATGATGTGGCGCTACCTTATACCAATTAGTATATTTCTTGTTTTATCAGCATTTTTTGTTAAGGGGCTAAGCTTAAATCCACGTTACGTTCCGTCCCCGCTTCTGGGAAAACCTGCACCAGAATTTGAATTACCTCGCCTTAAGGATCCAAATGCAAGTTTAGGAAGTGTAGATCTTGAAGGTCAAGTTACCTTATTGAATGTTTGGGCTACATGGTGCGTTGGATGTCGTCAAGAGCATGGTTTTCTTGTCGAGCTATCCCAAGAAAATAATGTGCCAATCTATGGTTTGAACTGGAAGGATGACCGTAATACTGCTCTCGATTGGCTTTCAACTTTAGGGGATCCCTATGTTGGGTCTGCATTTGATGAACTTGGAGAGGTAGCGATAGATTGGGGCGTTTATGGTGCTCCTGAAACTTTTTTATTAGCTAGTGATGGCACGGTTCTTTACAAGCATATAGCGCCGTTAACAAGGGATATATGGACTAGTGAGTTTTTACCGCGGATTATTTCTGAATGCGGATCAATACCATGCCCAACAGTCAACAATTAATTGCCATTCGTAACGGTCTTGGACTCAGCATTTTAATGCTAGCGAGTGCTGCGTGGGGAATTGACCCTATGCCCCAATTTGATGACCCAAGCCTTGAATCTAGCTATCAGGAACTGATTAACGAAGTGCGTTGCTTGGTTTGTCAGAACCAAACTATTGCGGATTCAAACGCACCTTTAGCTTCTGATTTACGAAGAGAAATTCATCAAATGATGGGCAATGGAGCGTCTAGACCTGAAGTTGTAGAGTTTCTTGTTGCCCGTTATGGAGATTTTGTTCTATACAGACCTCCATTTCACTCTAAAACCTGGCTTCTATGGGGTGCGCCCATTATTTTATTAGCACTTGGTTTTCTAGTTTTTGCTCGTATTTTAAAATCACGTATGGGGCAACCTTTAAGTGAGGATGAAATAACTCCATGATGTTGTTCTGGGTTTGTGTAACTCTTCTGTCATTAGGAGCACTCTCTTTTATTCTTCTACCTGCAATAAAAGAGAGCAGAAAAAGTGGTCGCTGGTCATTATTAAATATGATGTCTGCAGCCTTGCTTGTTCCTCTAAGCGTTGGGATGTATATAAGCATTAGCACCTGGAATGGTGATGTGAGTTCTGATCCAGAGCTTCCACCTCTCACGGAGTTAATAGTAGGGCTCGAAACAAGTCTTAACCAAAATCCAGATGATGCTGTTGGTTGGCAACTTCTTGGGCAAAGTTATTTGGCACTAGGCCGTTTCCCTGATGCTAGACAGGCCCTTAGGGAGGCATGGCAAAGAACATCAACACCTGATAATGACCTAAAGCTTGCACTTGGTGAAGCAGAAGCGATGGTAGATCGAGCATCTCTAGCTGGTGAGGCAGGAATTCTTTTTGAAGACGTTTTAGAAACTGATCCATTAAATCCTAAGGCTTTATGGTATGGGGGATTAGTAGCGCTAGATATGGAACAGCCTAGTATTGCACGTGAAAGATGGGAGCAGCTACTTGCTTTAAATCCACCAGAACAGATTGCTGTCGTTCTAAGGGAGCAGATTAATTTATTAGGTGGATTAAGCGTAGATGGCATCGTCGGCACACAAAGCGCAGGTATAGACCCAGAGCTAACATCTTTAGCCGATGAATTTCAATTACAGTTGAATGTAACTTTTGCGGACGAATTGCCAATAGACAATATAGGTTCTCAAGCAGCTTTATTTATTTTTGCACGAGCTCCACAAGGTGGCCCCCCATTAGCAGTTATCCGAGAAGCAGCTTCGGCAGTTCCAGGGATTTTTTCATTAAGCGATGCGAATGCGATGTTGCCCGGAAGTTCGTTGACGGATTTTGAATCCCTAACTATTGTTGCTCGTCTGTCATTATCAGGACAACCAATGGCATCATCTGGTGATTTTTATGGTGAACTACTTTATAACACTGTAAATGGGGATCGTGAGGTCGAGCTTCAAATCAATCAAATTCAAAATTAAGTAACTTTTTATTCCTTACTTTATGGTTACTGTCTTACCTGATAGTGCTGATAGGGTAACAGCCTCCATAGTTTGAATGTTCCCTAATTTTTCTTCTGAGGTGAATGGGTAGGGCGTGTTATTACTAGCAGAATCAGCAAATGCTTCAAGATTAGCTCTCACTGTATCTTGATATTCAAACTCCTTGATTTCAATTGGCTTCGCGCTTTTCGATATAGTTAATCGTGTTATTCCTTTTGAGCCTGGATGAACATCACTTCGAATTTCAGCCCAACCGTTAGAACCAAATATATGCAAGCGTATAAACATACTAGTAGCCAATATGGCGCTTATATAACCAGTTAAGCCGCTACTGAATTGGACCTGTATCGACAATGTGTCACCAGAGCCCCATTTTGTATGGCGTTGAGTGTGATTTGCATAGACCTTCTCAATAGAGCCGAATAAGTTGAGGTACAGATCTGTTAGATGAATTGCCATGCTGCTAAGCGCAGGAATTGGCGCTTCCTTTTCTGAAGCTCTCCAATCATTTACATCTGTATATTCAAGTAAATTATGACTAAAATTTGACTCTACATGCATAAGCGTGCCTAGATCCCCATTTTCAACCAATTTTTTAATAGCTTTGAAAGCAGGCTCAAAACGCCGTTCATGGCCAACTCCTAGCGTTAAGTTTTCTGATTTGCATTTTGCAATGACTTTTTTTGCGCTCTCCGCAGTTAATGTCATTGGTTTTTCTACGAAAACATGTTTCTGGGCAGATGCACTACGAATTATCTGTTCTTCATGCAGCGAGTGCGGAGTAGCGAGAATCACTGCTTCAATATTTTTATCTTTAAGCGCATCTTCTAGGTCAGTTGTTATTGGGAAGGGCATCTCATTTGATAGGGTCTTACTGTTATTAGCTTGCAACTCGACGCCTCTGACTATATGAATTTTTTTGCTATCAGCGATGCTAGTAACTATATGGCGTCCCCACCAACCAAGCCCGACAATTGCTGCATTAAGCACAACTATTATTCCGTTAGATATCTCTAGAAGCAGGCACTAAGTTGTAGCATCACCGCCATCTACTATGACAAGCTCATTATCTCCAACACCATTAAGTCGAAATAAGCGCGCATCCTGATATTCTGGGGATTGGTGACAGGCCACTGCCTCTTCATATGTAGGAAATTCTATAATCACATGGCGTTGATAATAGAGCGATCCCTCCATATGCTGATGATCTCCGCCTCGTGCTAATACACGACCATTATAGTTACCTATAATTTTCGGAACCAAATCCGTATAACGTTTATATTCAACGTCATTATATATTTTTGAGCGTGCAAGCCAGTAAGCAGGCATAGAATGTCCTTTTTGTATACAAATAACTTTATTTCAAATCGAGCCCTTTGAGCTGAATTATTCTTGGTTTTTAATAACGACCTTTATAGCACCATCTATTTTTTCTCGTGCATACTTAAGCCCAGTAGGTAAATCTGAGAGTGGGAAAGTATGAGTATGTACTAAAGAGGCATCAAACCTCTTTTGTTTCATTAATGATGCAGCTCTTCTTACCGCACTTTTTCCCTCACCACGTATTCCATAGAGATAAATATTGTTGGCAACTATGTATTTAGTATCTACCGAAGCAGGGCCATGTGAAAATGCTGCTAAACATACACGACCTCCACGACTAACCATCCTTATAGCGTCATTTACAGCATTCTGAGCGCCAGAGCATTCGAGAACAAAGTTTACGCCACGATTTGAGTTTGCCTCTCTAACAGCTTTAACTGGGCAGGTATTTTTAACATTTATTACATGATCTGCGCCTAATTTTTTACCTATCTCTAATCTATCTTGGACAATATCTGTGAGAATTACAGGGTCAGCACCCAGTGCCTTACCTACAGCGACTCCTAGCAATCCAATAGGACCTGCACCAGTAACTACTAGGCCCTGTCCAGCAACCAACCCACCGAGAACATCAAGACCATACATAGCAGTGCCCGCTGTCACAATTAACGTTGCAACTTCATCGGTCATGAAATCAGGTACACGAACCAGGGTGTTCACATGATTTACTGCGTATTGCGTAAATGCTCCATCAGTCGTGTATCCGTTGGCACGATGACCTTTACTGTATTCATCATAATTTGCACCATAATTTAGGCAGGAGGTATACATACCCATTCGACATCGCTCACACCGACCACAACCAGCATGAATTTCGACAGCAATGCGATCTCCTACTGCATACTCATCAACTGTTGGCCCCAACTCTACGATAGTTCCCATGTATTCATGGCCTGGCGTAAAATTTTTATTAAATGGAAGTTCTCCTTCAATAAGCGCTGGTGAACCTTCATTGATAATCTCTAAGTCTGTAGCACAAATTGCAACTGCATCAATCCTTACTAAAACCTCTCCAGTTCCTGGTTTAGGTACAGGTTTGTCCACTAGTTCAAGAACATCCGGATCACCTAGGACCCATGCCTTCATAGATTTGGGTATTTCATATCCAGACATGTTCATTCCCCGAAATTTATCACTGTCTAGCGTACTGTAAATTTTATAGTTAAGTATTATTAGTTGGAACTTACAGTAAAACTGCTGAAATTTACTTCAGAAGATTATCCGCATATTGAAAACTGTTGTGATTGTTTAACCAGTTGCAGCAGTTTTTTCACTGTCCTGTTTTTCAAGAATTGCCATCATCACACGCTCTGCTGTAGCTGGCAGACTTGTAATTCGAACCCCAACTGCATCATATATAGCATTCATTATTGCTGCTGCTGTTGGAACCGCAGTAGGTTCTCCGGCACCTTTAGCCCCGAATGGTCCAGTAGGATCATAATTATCAACCAGACCTACCTCTAATTCCGGCATATCAAGGCTGGTTGGCATAATGTAGTTCGTTAAATTTGGGTTTATTTGCCTACCTTCTTCAAAAAGGATCTCTTCTTGAAGTGCAAAACCAACCCCCATAGATATACCACCTTGTATTTGTCCCTCAACAAGCATTGGATTTATGGGTGTCCCGCAGTCATGTACAGCAACTATTTTTAGAATTTCTACTTCACCAGTTTCGTCGTCAACCTCTACATCAGCAATCTGTGTAGCATAGACATAGGTATTAAATGGCTTACCTTGTCCAGTCTCTGGGTCCATTGCAAGGGTAGGTGGATTGTATGAAGCACTGCCAATAGCTGGGTTACCTACTACACTTTCACTATGCTGGACTACATCGCTAATTGGTATTGAACTTGAGGGAAACCCCAATACCTGAATCCTTTTGTCTCTGGCTTCTAACTGATTAGGTTTAACATTTAATAACGGGGCTGCGGCTTCAAAAAGTATCTCTCTGGCTTTCTCTGCGGCCTTAACTATGGCATTCCCTGTAACATAAGTTGTTCTACTAGCTATGGCTCCAGTGTCCATAGGAGTTACATCAGTATCTCCTGATACCACATGGACATCATCGGTGGATAGGCCTAATGTTTCAGCGGCTATTTGACCAAGCACTGTCAAAGCCCCCTGACCGGTTTCCACAGTGCCTGTAAGAAGAGTTGCTGTGCCATCTGTGTTTACTTTCACAGTTGCTGCACTTGGGTTAGCAAGGACTGTAAACCCAATCGGATACCACATACAGGCCATACCTCTACCACGCTTTTTCATGCTTTCCACTCCTTCCATCCAAAGCGATCCGATGCTTGGTTGAGTGATTCTTTTAACGCAACACTTTGTAGGGTTTGGCTGGTTGGGCTCAATGAATTTTCTGAGAATCCATTTTTAAGTCGTATCTCAAGTGGATCTATGCCTAGTTTATGAGCAATCTCATCCATCTGGGATTCATAGGCAAAGCAAACTTGTGGCGCTCCAAAGCCTCGCATTGCACCAGTAGTTGTTTTATTTGTATAAACGGCATAGGCCTCAACAAAGACGTTTTCAATGTTATAGGGACCTGGAGCTAAAATAGAACCCTTGCCGATAGTGGTGCCAGTCCAAGAGCAATAGGCACCGCCATCAAGGACCAAACGAATTTTTCGAGCTAAAATTAAGCCTTCATCGTTCACGCCTGTTGTGTAATCCATTATGAATGGATGCCTTATTGTTGATGATGTGAATTCCTCATCACGAGTAAAGACACACTTTACTGGTCTGCGAGATTTTTTTGAAAGTAACGCAACAATTGGTTCATTACGGATTTCGTTTTTACCTCCAAAATTACCTCCAACAATAGTTCCGATTAAGCGAATTCGGCTTTGAGGAATTGCTAATGTACGAGATATATCTTCCCGACCAAGTGTAATACGGCCTAAACTAGACCAAATCGTGACACGTCCATTACCATCCCAAGATGCAATTGTAGCTTGTGGTTCTAACGGAACATGTTCAACCATCTGTGTTTTGTATTGCCTATGAAAAACATGAGGCGAGTCTTTAAGAGCTTTTTCTACATCACCTTTTTTGATAATTTTGCTTGTATATATATTTGATTCCCCATGTATTTTAGGCGAATCATCTTCAATCGCTTCAAGTGGATCAAAAACAGGCGTTAATGGCTCATACTCAACTTTTATTTTCTCTAGCGCTTCAGTGGCAAGTTGTTCTGTTGTGGCAGCTACTGCAGCTACTCCATCCCCTAAATGTCGAGCAATTGGGTAGGCAAGTACGGGTTGATCTTGATAGGTTGGACCAAAAGTGTTTTCAGGCACCTCAGCGCCAGTTATGGTTGCAATAACACCTGGCATCTTTTCGGCTTCACTAGTATCAATATTTACAATACGCGCATGTGGGTACTCACTACGTAAAATCTTCGCATGAAGCATATGAGGGAAAGAAATATCATCTATGTACTGGGTCTGACCTAGTCCGTGAAGACGTCCATCTGGCCTTGTTGCTCGTTGCCCTACAGCAGGAGTTGATGTTCGTGTATCGCTTTGCGGTAACTCTAGTGGATATAAAACTGGGTTCCCCCCAAGAACAGATAAAGGCTGACTTGATGGAGCCTTTGATTCCTGAGATGGAATAAGCTGATCTTCTTCCGTTTGGATGTCCGTAGTCCTAGTAACCATTACCTAATACTCCTTGGGTAAACGGTAAGTTATGCATCTGATTCTGCTTTCATATCTCGACTAACATCAACTACTGCTTCAATAATCTTTGTATATCCAGTACAACGACAAAGATTTCCAGCAAGAGCATCTCTAACCTCATACACGGTAGGAGTAGGGTTGTTATCGAGTAAATTTTTGGCCGACATAAGCATTCCAGGCCCACAGAAACCGCATTGCAGCGCTCCGTACTCTTCAAATTTTTGCTGTAATGGATGTAGCGTATTAGAGTTTGCTAATCCTTCAATTGTGGTGACTTCGCTACCTTTCGCTCTACCAGCTAAAAGCAAACATGAATTCACTGATACTCCATCAACGATAACAGTACATGTGCCACAATCTCCTACATCACATCCAAGTTTTGTGCCAGGCAAGTCTAGGTGCTCGCGAAGCATTTTTAGAAGTGTGGTTTCGGGAGGCACATCTGCAGAACGAAGTTCCCCATTTACCCTGAGCTCTATCAACATTTATCTAAATCTCCTGTTTAGCGATTACTCGCTATTTCTACACTTCGAGTTAAGACTCGTCGGGTTAACGTTCGAACAAGCTGCTGTCGATACTTTAAGGATGCGCGAAAATCATCAATTGGCTTACACTCTGTTACTGCAATTTCTGAAGCCTCCACGATCAATTCTGGAGTAGGCTTTTCATTGGCCAAAAGGGCCTCTGCTTTAAGCGCTCTGATAGGCGTCGGTGCAACAGCTCCTAGGGCAATACGTGGATCAATAATCTTGCCTTTCTTAATATCGATTGCAGCGGCTGCATTTACTAAGGCGAGCGCTTGACCTTTGCGTAACCCAAACTTATAGAAGTCTGAAGGTTTACCAAGATTTTTTTTGGGTATCCATATGTCTACTAAAAGTTCATATGGCTCAAGACTTGTTTTCCTAGGGCCAACAAAGAAATCCTCTATAGGCATCCTTCGTTTTCCATCGAGACCCGCTACAGTAACCTCAGCATCCAAAACCATAAGTGCCGGTGCGCTGTCAGCTGATGGAACACAGGTGACCAGATTACCTCCAATAGTACCCAAATTACGGGTTTGAACAGCGCCTATGGTATGAGAGGCGTCTACTATAGCTGGTGTTTTTTCTAGGCATATGGGATTACTCATAATTTCGCCATAAGTTACCATACTGCCAATTCTTAGCCCATCTTCTGTTTCTTCAATCCCACGAAATTCGTCTATCCTCGAAACATCAACTAGTAACTCAATATCGCCTGGCGCATGCTTCAGATCAACAACAAGATCAGTCCCTCCAGCTAAAGGGCATGCAGACTCACCATTCTCAGATAGTAGAGCTACAGCAGCCTCAGCCGAATTTGGAGCTATATAGTCTAAAGATTTCAAGTCAAGCTTCCTTATGATGTGGTTCTTTGAACTATTTCTTTAAATTGATCCTCTGTAAGAAGCCGTTTTGTAGCGCCACCTAGGGCCTTACACTCTTGCAAAATCTCAGCTGCTTCCTCATCAGTTG
>JAQWRR010000038.1 GCA_029243585.1 Gammaproteobacteria bacterium | reverse complement strand
TGGACTAACGCAAGGTTTTAATTGCACTTAGACCTATTGATTGGTGTTTTCAAACTAAGGGTCAAAACCGATTATTTGCCCGCGTTCTACTCGAGTTGTACTTCCGTCAGGTCGAAGCTCATATCGAACTCTTGCGCCGTTTTCATCTAGAAATCTTAATGATTGTTGAAACTGTGCTGGTGGCGGCATACGAGGCGGAACAGTCCCCTCTAGGATATATAGGCGACTTACTTGCCCATGTAGATAGATTGCAGCAAAAGTACGTGAGCCATCTGGATTACTGAGTTGCAGTTGATGTCCCTCGACGTTTTCTAAATGTCCCCAGGCATCATAAGTGATCGCTCCTTCTCGCTGACGAAATTCTGTAGCGGCACGGGCCACTGAGGCTCGCTGATCAGTAATCCATCGATTACGACCACGAATTTGTTCTGATTCACGTTCATTCTCTAGCTTTTTTGCGTGTATTGTCTGTGACTGGCTAAAATCTACAACGGTAATTTTATAGTGGCTACCACGGTTAGATACTTCATAAGTTCGTGCAGGAAACTCAGCCTCAAGTTCTGAGTGGTAGACAATTGTTTGTATTTCTGGAGAACCAGGAAGATTTATAGTGAAAAGGTCTTCCTCATTCATGTATTCAATCCAGCCCTGTGCTTGAGTAGCTGATGCTAATAATAAAAAAAATGTAATAGAGAAAGATTGAGAAAAATGCATTTTTTTCCTTTGCTATATTAAGTTAATAGAGTGCCAGTAAAAAATATTTAATGCTATTTAACAGACCCATTGACCTGAGCATAGACGAGTTCGTTCTCCATCTGGAGTCAATTGATAACGAATGCGCCGCCCTTCGTCATCTAGAAAACCAAGTGATTGCTGAAATAAGCTTTGAGGAGGGAATCCCACAGGAACTGTCGCCTCCATCATATACAGTCGATTAGCATGTAGATATAAACCTGCATACGTGCTTGAACCATCCTCGTTTGAAATAACAATATTCAGGCCCTCAACTAGATCAATATGATGCCAATTGTCATAGAGAATTGTGCCGCCTCGTCCACGGAGTTTTGAGGCTTCATAAGGTATTGATCCTCTTTGATCATATAACCATAGAGAGGAAAGAGGGGCATCATCAGTTTTATCAATTAACTCAGTATATTTTTCCTCGCCGTCTCTAAAATCGATGATCATTAGGGAGAGAAGGCGGCTATTTTCTTGGACTGAATAAGTTCTACCGGGAAATGTAGCTCCATATTCAGAGATGTAGTCAAAATCTTGAATGTCTGGTTCACGAGGGAAGTTAATGATAAACCGGTGTTCCTGGTCTGTGTATAGGATCCAACTCTGTGAAAAGCTTATAGCTGGCATTGAAACAATTAATGTTATTAAAATTATTTTGAGATTGCGCATTATCACTCTCCAAACTAATAGTGATTAAAACAGACTTTTTAGTCGTACTCACCCTCTGTTCCGTCTTCAGTTCTTAAAAAACCAAATAGGCAAGCAGGTGTTCCTGCTTTTAATGGGTGGCAGCGCACAGAAATTTTATCTCCTACCTTTACACTATCTTCAGTCCAGCCTTTTCTAGAAAGTGCGCTGAGCCCACCCCCTTCTAAAGCCCAAATTGTTGGGATGTTATTTTCACCAATAACTTCCATGTAGATCCAGGCGTGTGGATTCATCCAGTGTGCCTCGGTCACAGTCCCCTCCATGTCTACATATTGTGTAAGGTCATAGTTGCCATGGGAATGGTGTGTATAGACAGGCATTGTCCAGATGGCTATTCCGATCGCTATAAAGCCTCGAGTCATTGAAGAAAACATGATATTTGTCCTCCCTATAGAGAAAACCATTCTATCTCTATTTTCAAATGAACACCTTAACCAGCAGATGGCAGAGTTGCAACGAAGTCTTCCATGCGTCTTAGCATGGCTGAATCGGGTAACGGCCCGATACCGCCAGCAAGATTATCAATCAGATTAGTGGGTTTGCTGGTAGCCGGCGTTACTACAGTTACTGCTGGGTGTGCGATCACGTATTTGAGAAAGAATTGTGCCCAACTATTAGCATTAAATTCCTGTGCCCATTCTGGCACTTGATGCCCAGCTACGCGGCTCCATAATCTTGTTCTTCCAAATGGTTGGTAGATAATCACAGCGATACCACGGTCTTGAGCTAGTGGCAGAATTGTTTCTGCAGCTGCCGGGTTATCAACCGCATAATCAATTCCAATAAAGTCTAGAGTCTCATCACGCATAGCTTGAATTAGTTCATCATTGCGATCAGGAGTGTCATAGGTGATACCGATATACCTGGCTCGTCCCTCATCTTTTAATTGCTGAATCATAGGTAATTGGGTTTTTATGTCCCCAAGATTATGAATTTGCATAAGATCAATCGGAGATTTTCCGATTCGATCAAAGGAATCTTGAATTTGCTGTTGAGTTACATCTGGATAAGATGGTCCCCACTCTGGTTTTGCTGAATTAACTTTAGTAGACCAGAAGAGTTGTTCTTCAATGCCAAGATCTTGGGCTAGTTGTCCTGATATTCCCTCGGATGGTCCATAGGCTTCTGCTGTATCAAATACTGTGCCTCCATTTAGGTAAAGCGTTCTCATGACTTCACGAAGCGTCTCAATATCACCACTATCAGCAAGGCGACCAAAGCTGCCAGCGCCGCCGAGCCCAATAATGGGTATCGTTTCACCAGAGGAGGGTATTTCTCGTGCAAGTAATGTGGCTGTTTGGCCATGAACTAATTGGAAGGGAAAAGCTATTGAACCAGCTGCGGCAGCAGCACTTTTAATACAGTCGCGTCGTGTAAGCATTGTCTAAGTAATTCATTAAAGTAGGAACGGAGTATAAATCTTACCAGAACGATGCCTATCAAATAAAACGAGGTTGCCAATAATGATGGATTATTTTCGCATTGCAGTTGACCGTGGTGGGTGCTACTTTGCTATTACCTAAGTGAATTAAGAAAAAGTCAGATGCTACGTTTCTACTTAGTTTTATTACTATCGTCATTGATTGGTTTTGCACAGGCCCATCATGGGGCAGCCCAATCTTATGATGTAGATACTCTCATTACGGTCGAGGGTGAAATTTTATCGGTTTCTTGGCGAAACCCTCATGTAACCATGGAACTTCAGCGCACAGGTGAGGTCGGGGGTACAGAACTCTGGCAAATAGAAGCTTCAACCGCTAATCGGTTGGAGCGTATTGGAATTAGCCGAGATGTTGTTTCAGTGGGCTCTAAAGTGGCTTTTACCGGTGCGCCATCCCGACATGGTTTGAATGCTCTGGCTGCCTGGATAATGACTCTGGAAAATGGCCAAGAGCTACCGATATGGCCGCAAAGGGCCAGACGTATGGGCCGCACAGTTGATCTTGCTCCAGTTGATACTGCAATAGTGGAGGCGAGTACGGCCAATGCAAATGGGATTTTCCGGGTTTGGAGTCGTCCAGACATAAGCGGGCAGTTGCTTGAGGGGGGGTATCTTCCTTTTACTGAAGAGGCATTAATGGCTCAAGAGGGTTGGAATCCTTTAGTTGATGATCTTGTATTGAGATGCATTGCTCGCGGAATGCCATCTATTATGAATAACCCACAACCTATGGAGTTCATTGATAATGGAAGTTCTATCGTGCTTAGAATTGAGGAATGGGACGCAGAGAGGGTGATTCATCTAGATCAAGATGAATTTCCAGTGAATGAGTCAGCCTCAGGTCTTGGCTACTCTATAGGCCGATGGGAAGACAATACGCTGGTTGTAAATACGACACACATCAATGATCCGTATTTTGATGATATAGGTACTCCTCAAGGGGATTCATCTGTAGTTGAAGAGCGGTTTACGCTTAGTGAAGATGAAACACGACTAGATTATGAGTCTATTCATGTGGATCCCGAGACTTTTACCGACGCTGCCAGACAAACAGGTTATTGGAATTGGATCCCCGGTGAACAAGTTAAGCCCTATAACTGTACGGTGGATTGAGGATCACTGGTTTTGATAAGAATAAGTTAGTCACAATAAACTAGCGACTGTTTTGGTATCTTGTCTGATGCACAATAATATTAGCTAAATGTGAAGTTGTTTTAATCTAGGTAGCGAGCATGAATAAAAAAATAATTTTCATTGTTACCCTGATTTTTCTGGTTTTTTCTAATGCTGGTAGCTCACAGATCACAGCACCTAAAATGATGTTGCATAGCTTAGAAAACCTTGAGAGTCGTAATATGGAGGATGGACGTGTTACTCGAAGAATTTCGGGTGACGCTATCGGTCTTATCCGGGTTGAATGGCCTGCTGGGACTATAACTACGCCTCACAATCATGCAAATGAGCTAATTGTTCTCTTAATTGAAGGGCGCTTGAGGGCCTTGGGTGGAGAGACTGAATTTATTCTCATGCCTGGAGATCTTGTGGTTGTTCCTGCATACGTTGAACATGGCTATGAGGCGCTAGAAGATTCGATCACTATAGAAGCTGTAGGGCCAGGATAAAGTTCTAGCGTTAGGTTTTTGATTAAAGCATTAAGGTGAAATATGGCAGCTAGGTCGGGAGGGCGAATTTTAGTAGATCAGCTGCGCATTCATGGCACACAGCATGTGTATGGTGTTCCTGGTGAAAGCTACTTGGCTTTGCTTGATGCCCTTCATGATGTTCCTGAACTAAAGTTTTTTGTATGCCGCCAGGAAGGTGGTGCAGCCATGATGGCCGAGGCGGATGCTAAGTTAACTGGGCGCCCTGGGGTATGTATGGTGACCCGTGGTCCTGGTGCTACTAATGCTAGCGCTGGGATTCATATTGCTCATCAAGATTCAACACCTTTGATTCTTTTGGTCGGTCAGGTAGCCCGTAGCATGATGGGAAGAGAGGCCTTTCAGGAAATAGATTTTAGACATATGTATGGGCCACTTTCCAAATGGGCTGCACAAATTGATGACCCAGCGAGAATTCCAGAAATGATGGCCCGAGCCTTTTCTATTGCTAGTTCAGGGCGTCCTGGGCCTGTTGTTCTAGCGCTACCTGAGGACATGCTTTCCGAAACTTCTGACGTTAGAGATGCTGAACCAGTTCGAACTTCCCAGGCATGTCCTGACCCTAAATCTATTCGGGCGTTTTCAGAAATACTACAAACCTCTCAGCGTCCTATGCTTATAGTCGGCGGTGGTGGATGGGATGAAACTGCTGTTGGAAACATTAAGGCTTTTGCAGAGAGGACAAAAATCCCCATCGTAACTTCTTTCCGTCGCCAAGATTATTTCGATAATAATCACTCATCCTTTGCGGGTTATTTAGGAATTGGGATTAATCCAAAACTTGCTCAACGTGTTAAGGATGCTGATTTATTGATCGTTCTTGGTGCACGCCTTAGCGAGGTTCCCACTAGCGGTTACTCATTGCTTAACATTCCAGTGCCACATCAGAATCTTGTGCATGTTCATGCTGACCCGGAAGAACTTGGGCGTGTTTATCAAGCCCAGTTACCCATTAATGCAGATCCACGTGCTATGGCTGCTGTTTTACATGATGTGGCTGTAGGTGATGGGGCCGAGCGTTGGGCAGATTGGTTAAAGGGTGCTAACAGTGACTGTCAAAACTATAGTAGAGCAATAAAAACGCCAGGTAACTTACAGATGAGTGAAGTGATGACACACTTGCAAAAAGTCCTTCCGGAAAATGCAATTATCACAAATGGCGCTGGAAATTATACTGCTTGGATTCATCGTTTTTATCGTTATCGTCAGTACGGCACACAACTTGCTCCAACTGCAGGGTCTATGGGTTATGGGGTTCCAGCATCTGTTGCAGCAAAACTTAGAATGCCAGAGCGAGAAGTTATAGCCTTTGCAGGTGATGGTTGTTTCTTGATGAATGGGCAAGAGTTTGCCACGGCTGTGCAGTATGGAGCGAATATAATTTGTATTGTCGTAAATAATTCTATGCTCGGTACAATCCGCATGCATCAGGAAACGCATTATCCCGGTAGAGTTAGTAATACAGGTCTTATAAACCCTGACTTTGCATCCTATGCCGAAGCTTTTGGGGGTTATGGGGAAATTGTGGAGCGGACCGAGGAGTTTCCCGCTGCTTTTCAACGTGCCCGTGATAGCGCTAAGCCAGCCATACTTGAGCTTCGGGTTGATCCTGAGGCCCTTACACCAGGAAAATCTTTGAGTGAGATACGTGGATCATCACTATAGATGGGCTGGGTTACTTGGATTTATTGAATATTAATGATTTATATAGAGGGAACAAAGAGTGAATAGGAGCTATATTGACGGGAACTGGGTCAAGGGGAAAAGCGCTCTAAAAAACCTTAATCCATCAGATTTGGATGACTGTATTGGAGAGTTTGAATGTGTTGATGGGTCTCAGACTAATGAGGCAATTGAAGTTGCAAGTAATGCTACTTCTGCATGGAAAGAGATTGGTATCCATCGTAGGGCCGAGATTTTGGATCATATTGGCAATGAAATTCTAAAGAAGAAAGAAGGTCTTGGGACGCTTTTATCGCGTGAAGAGGGCAAGATTTTGCCTGAAGGTATTGGCGAGGTTGAGCGAGCTGGGCATATATTCAAGTTTTTTGCTGGTGAGGCTGTACGTGTTGCTGGATCAAGCATGGAGTCAGTTCGTCTTGGCGTCGACGTTGAAATTAGTCGTGAACCACTAGGCCTTATAGGCATTATTACTCCATGGAACTTTCCAATTGCTATTCCCGCTTGGAAGATAGCTCCTGCACTTGCATTCGGTAATACGGTAGTTTTTAAGCCTGCTGGATTGGTTCCTGCGTCTGCCCATGCTTTGACGCAAATTATTTCTGAATCAGGTTTGCCAGATGGAGTTTTTAATCTTGTAATGGGCTCAGGTTCTGAGGTTGGAGCGGCGATTGTTGACTCATTACTTGTTGATGCAGTGACTTTTACAGGGTCAGTAGAAACAGGGCGTAATGTACTTGTGAAAACTGCAGAGCGTCAGGCACGGGTGCAGCTTGAGATG
>JAQWRR010000036.1 GCA_029243585.1 Gammaproteobacteria bacterium | reverse complement strand
ATGGCCACCTTCAGTGTGGTCATAGCGATAGTCCAGACCGTAACCTAGGTCTTTCATTAGAGCAGTAGGAGCATTTCTAATATGCCTAGGTACCAACTCAGTAGGGTGTGTTCGTGCCGCTTGTTGAGCACGATTCCAAGCTTCGTATATACGATTTGATTTTGGGGCTGTAGCAAGATAGACCACAGCTTCAACTAGTGCTAATTCGCCTTCGGGTTTACCAAGAAAATGATAGGCGTCTTTTGCTTGAAGTGTTACTTGTAAGGCTCGGGGATCGGCTAGACCAATATCTTCTAATGCTATTCGGACTATGCGGCGTGCAAGGTACATTGGATCCTCTCCACCATCGATCATCCTTGCTAGCCAATAAAGTGAGGCTTCAACATCACTGCCACGTACTGCTTTATGAAGCGCAGAGATTAGGTTGTAGTGCTCTTCGCCTGATTTGTCATATCTTGCTAGTCTCCGTTCGAGCACAGATTCTATAAAGTCCGCTGACAAACTATCTGGTGCTGATTCAAGTGTAATCGCATGCTCCCAAACTGCTTCAATCGTATTAAGGGCACGACGAGCGTCTCCATCTGCATTACGGGCTAGAAGCCGAATTCCATTTTTTGTTACAGAGATAGATGCTTTATTTTCAGGCAAATCATTTCCGAGACATTTAATAGCATTTTGGATAATAGAAGCTATATGTTCGGGTTTGAGTGGCTCAAGAACAAAAACCCGGAGTCGTGAAAGCAAGGCAGCATTTAACTCAAAAGATGGGTTTTCAGTGGTTGCGCCAATAAGAGTAATGATCCCTTCTTCTACCCAAGGTAAAAAGGCATCCTGCTGAGCTTTATTAAAACGATGAATCTCATCGCAAAAAAGAATTGTGCTACAGCCATCAATAGACCGACGATGTTGCGCTTCTTTAATAATTTCTCGTACACGAGGAACGCCTTCAGTGACGGCGCTAAAAAGCACAAATTTTCGATCAGTATGATTTGCAACTAAGCGAGCTAGTGTTGTCTTTCCTGATCCTGGAGGCCCCCAAAGTACCATGCTTCCAACTATGCCTCGTTCTATAGCCTCACGTAGAGGCTTACCTTTCCCAAGTAATTGCTCTTGGCCAAGGAACTCTCCTAGTTTTTTTGGTCGCATACGATGGGCTAGGGGCGTGCCTGTACTGCCTATGGTAGAGAACAATGACGGGTGTACGGTCATTGGAAAACCCTATCTCCTTGTTTCAGAAAGTGTATTCCAGAGAGATTGCGGTAAACGTGTCTGTTTTTTTAGAGCCTGGGAGCACATCCGAGTTACTCTTAATTGCAAAAGAAGTGACTAACGCAAGATTTTCACGGACATTTGTGCTCAAAGCTGAAGATGATTCTAGAAAAACGTTATCTGCGCCGCCCTCAATAGATAATGTTTGATTGAATTCTGATACGTCACTAATAATCCATCGATAATCACCACTCCAACGTAGTATTGCACCGTCCTGACTCGTTTTGTTTCTAAGGTCTGCTTGCCTTGAGCCAAAGCCGACTTCAGCATTTAAGACATGTCTTTCACGGTTAATAACCCGCCTTCCATAACCAAAAGCTATACGGGTTTGTTGGTCATAGGTACTAAACTCATCTTTATCTATAGCCGTGATACCGAAGATATAGTCCGTTTCATTTATTGTGTAATCACTTTGCCAAGACCATCCAATAGCTTCAGAAGTCGTAGTACCAGACGTCTTGGATTTAATCGCTTGTGCGTTTACAGCATGACGCCAAGCATCAAAATTCAACCACATATCTAGGTTGCCGTTTAGGCTTTGGGTATCAGAGTTTCCGCTAGTGGCTAAAAATCCCAACCCAGCACGCCCAGAAAACCCAGGGTCATCTTGGGCATGAGTCATTGAAACAAAGAATATTAGAAAAATGACACAAATTGATTTGTAGAATTGAGCCACAAGAAATCCCTCTCAAGCGGTTGAATGTACATCCCTTCTGATAGGATATCTGAAAAATATCAGTACATGTAAGTAAGGTTCCAGATTTATTACTGGCATGTTATTAATTACCAGTATTTTTAGTCTAATCGCGGATGATTAATTAAGAATGCCTAGCAAGATAATGCGGGATTTAAGGGCATTCTCCAAAATGCTTTTAAGTTTGTTGTTGATAATCTGGATAACTCAAAAAATAGGTCCATAAAATGTCAAAGAAAATCAATTGAGGCTAAGAAGAGTTATATCTTTGGAAGGCATTACCCATGGAATGGTGGTGTGGTTTCTTATTGGTTCTTTGTTGGGCATATTTTTATTTATTAAGCTTTATTTAGTTGAGGCATTAATCCCAGTCATTTCAGAGATGACGGAAATAACTTCACATACTTTTCCACCGACAGAGAACCAAGCTGCTTATGACGCTTATTTGAACGGCATTGACCATGCATTAGATGGTGATCATGAGCGTTCTATTGCGCAACATACAATTGCTGTAGAGGAGGACCCAGAGTTTTCTATTGCCTGGGCTGCATTATCGCAATCTCATAGTGCAATGTACTTTGAGGGCACTGACCCTACTGAGGAGCGTTTACTTATGTCCCGCAATGCGGTGGATCGAGCATTTCGGCTTAATGCTGATTTGCCAGAGGCGCACCTTGCTCTTGCCTATTTTTATTATCGTGGGCCAGGTAATCATGAAAGGGCACTGGAGGAACTAGCAATTGCAGAGCCTCACTTTCCTGACAACTCAGATTTACTAAAAACACGCGCATTTATATATCGTAGCATTGGGGAATGGGATGCCGCGCTTTATGAATTAGAGCGTGCTTCTGAGCTTGATACTGGGAATATTGAACTTATTGAAGAGCAGGCACTTACAAATTTGTTGCGCCGTGATTATTTTATAGCGGAAATGTTTCTGAACAGTGTGATTGAGCAAGCTCCAGAGCATGAAAACGCACAAATTCAAAAGGCACTGATTAGTTTATGCCGAGATGGAGATTCAAGTGCACTCGCAGTAGCAGCGCAAAGTTCTTTAGGTTCCGGGCGACCATGGATGGCATGGCTCTCAGCATTTATTCAGAGAGATTATGAAGCTGCACAACAGGCTCTGGATGAGACAGCAAGCAACACGCTAGTTTGGGAAGAAGGGTATATGCCTAAAACCTTTGCCTATGGCCTTACTCAAAACTGGGCAGGAAACTTTGAAATAGCACAGCTTTATTTCCAGGATGCACGCGAGATACTAGAACAGGATCTTGAAACAGATCCGGATAACCCTAATTTACTGATAGCCTTAGGAGAAGTGCTCGCCCACTTGGGCGCACAACAGTCAGCAGCTCTTTTGGCGCACCGTGTTATGGAATTGCCATCGGTGGCCAATGATTCGTTTTCTTCGCCACGCTACCGATTATCTGCAGTTAGAGTGCTGGCGGCTGCAGGGGAGCATGAGGCTGCTATTGATGAACTTGAAACGTACCTATCTTTGCCAGGAAGATACTCGATAGATGGAATTATAGTGGACCCTCGTTTTGGCGTGCTTTTAGAAAACACAAGGTTTCAAACATTACTGGCTCGCTATAGATAGTGAGACCTACTTTATCTGATCAGCTTGTCCTCAAATAAGATTTCACCATCAACAGCATGATTGCGTAAAGTTAAGGTAGGTATACTTTCTTCCCGATCCGCTGTCACGGACAAGAAACCACCGATCACGTTCACGTATAGATGCTCGGGGCGGACATCGCCCTGGGTCCAGGTTCCAGCATGCGCGTCGCTCGCCGCTCCAGTCGCATACTCACGCAGCCCCGTCTCCTCGTGCACCGAGACATATTGCCAATGACGGTCGCCGGTGATGACGATCATATCGTTCTCGACTAGAAAGGCCCTTAAGTCTCTTGCTTCGGTGCCGAATGACTCGGTGGCGTGGCTATCAAACTTGTTGGGAGTGTCCGGACCGACGAAAGGCGTCGGACTGATGAGGATTCGGAACGTGGCATCGGAAGCTTTAACGGTTTCCTTGAACCAGGCCGTTTGCTCCGCACCCCAGATCGTTTTTGTGGGGCCATCGGGGTCCGAATTAGCGCTTCGATAGTCCCGTCCCTCCACGAGCCAGATCTGCACGTCTTGTCCCCAACGAAATGTTCGGTATGTGAGCTCACTCATGGGAGTCTGTTCCTTGAAAATCTCGGCTCCCTCTAGGAACGTGAAGTCTGCCATGTAGGTGCTCTCCAGTGTTGGCCAGGCGTCGTCTTGCCACGTGTCGTGATCATCCTTCATGAAATAGGTGGGGATTCGGCGATGGAAATCGAAATTGGTGGAGAGGCTGAACATCCGTGCCCATCCCCAGCGGGCAAGGTCGACGTTTTTGGCATATTCGTCGTAGTAGAGGATATCGCCCGTGTGGACGAAAAAGTCTACATCCATGTCTAGCATGGTTCTATGGATCTGGAATCCCCCTTCGGGCGCATCCTGATCTTCGTAATCGGTACCTGTCGTCGAGGCAAAGACAACACGCGCAGGCTGATCAGGTGGTGGAGCGGTGCGAAAGTGACCGTCGAGGGACGAGCTGATCGTATCGCCCCCGGTTAGCCGACCCTCGGCGCGCAGTTCGTACTCGGTGCCGGCTGCAAGTCCGGAGAGGGTGATCTGTCGGGTGAAATCGCGCTGAGAATCCACGGTTTTCCATTCGGTTGCGAGCCAGTTGGTTGTGCCCACCGGGCGATAAGAGACGCGTGTCTCGCCCGGTGACCCGATGACGGCACCTTCGATATATGTGATGGAGGACCCTTCGTCATAGAGAACTACCGGTACCCAATCGTCTGGTCGTCTGCCATAGGTTCGAACCCTCCCGGGCGGGGCCTTTTGCAGTTCATCAAAGCCGGGAGCCTGGTAGAGGAATGTAGGCATCGGGGCTTCGGTGCCGATTCGATCCGGCCGCTGTGTCAACCGGGTCCAAATCACTGCAACGCTATCCGTAACCTCCCCGATTTTAAAGCCTGTTGCCTGATATGGCCCCGCTGCCAAGCTGTTTAACTCTTGACCACAACCATTTACACACAGAATCAGAACGATAAAACTTGAATGACTGATATTGAGTAGAGTTTTTGATGGCATATTCATTTCACTGATTCTATTGATACATAGGGGTTTTCTCCATCACAATTAGAATGAATCCGCGTATAGTTAAAGAATAGTGTTTTAGCGTGCGCCCGTAGCTCAGCTGGATAGAGTACCTGGCTTCGAACCAGGTGGTCGGGAGTTCGAATCTCTCCGGGCGCGCCAACTTAAGAGGGGTATTCTGCATTTCTTATTTAGATGTAGATGTAAAGCATAGGAGATTCTCCATGATCAGGTTTCAATATGTATTTATCATTTCGGCGTTAACGATAGTAGCCTGCTCACCGCCTTCCCCCGAAACAACCCAACCAGAAGCTGTGGCCTTAGCTGCCGCGCCCGGTGTCACCATTGTGGGTGGGGAACTCAATGCTGGGGGTGACCAGTATGAGGTTACTGGAACGTTACCGAATGGTGATGAGATTGAAATCGATATGGTGCAGTCAAATGGGGTATGGACGGTAGTTGAGATTCAGCGCGATGTTGAGTGGTCTACTGTTCCGCAGCTAGTTCAGGCTGCTGTTGCAGCAGTTCCCGATTCCTTCGATCCAGTTAGAGTGATTGAAAGTACACAGGCTGTGGACGGTTCGATTGTTTATGAATTATTCGAAGCCTTTGGAGATGGGACACCTTACGGAGGGCCAGACTTAGAAGTACGTTTGCATGAAGGGAATGCGGAGGTAATCCCTTGAATACCGATGCATACATACCATTGGAATAAAACCCCTAGTCAGAAGCGCGAATTTTTCTTGGCATATTGATTGATTGGAATCGGCAAGAATTAGATGTAAGTAGTCAGTTAAAAGAGGCTTTGCATATATTTTATGAAAAATCTTTTTATTTTTAGTGTTGCTTGTTTACCGGGGTTATTGTCCTTAAGTACATTTGCACAGAGTTCTGTAATGCCCAATGTGCTAGTAATAATCGTAGATGATCTTCGTCCAGAAGTAGCAGCCTATGGAGATCAAATTGCCCACACACCTAATATCGACTATCTAGCAGAGACCGGCGTGCTTTTCGAAAATGCATTTACAGCAGTTCCTGTTTGTGGGGCTTCCAGAGCAGCCTTGCTATCGGGGAAAAAACCCACTACTAATCGATTTGTTGATTATAATTCGCGATTAGATATTGATTTTCCTGACGCTGAGAGTTTGCCTAACTATTTTAAAGATAATGGGTACTACACTATCAGTAATGGCAAAGTTTTCGATGCCACCCTTGATTCTGAATCCGCATGGAGTGAACCTGCATGGAATCCAGAGGGCGAATGGACAAGCGTTTTGTTTGTTAGAGGACGAGAATTACCAGCACGCAACGCACGAAGAGACGATTTACAACGTGCATATCTGGATCACCAACTAGGTATTATCGGACCTGCATTCGAAAGATTAGAGGCAGCTGATACAGATTATCCGGACGGCAGAGTTGCAGAGAAAACAATTGAGGATCTGAGGCGATTAAGTGATTTAGACACACCCTTTTTTCTGGTTGCTGGGTTTCGGAAACCACATCTTCCGTTCACTGCCCCTGAGAGATACTGGTCATTATACGATTCAACAGATTTTGTTTTGCCATCTACCTATTATGAAACTCCATTTGGAGCGCCTTCCAACCCTATCCACAACTCTTTTGAGCTTCGTCAGTCATATGCGGATATTCCACAAGAAGGGCTATTGGAGGAGACACAAGCACTACATCTTATTCATGCTTATCATGCGGCTGTAAGCTATGCAGATGCTCAAATTGGAAAAGTGCTTGATGCTCTCGCGGACCTTGGTATTGAAGACGAGACAATCGTGGTTCTACTTGGCGACCATGGATGGAGTCTTGGTGAACATACGATGTGGAATAAACATGCTTTATTTGATATTGCTTTACGGACGCCCCTCATTATTCGTGCCCCCAATCACTTGAGTAGTCGTAATAATGCGGTGGTAAGCCTTCTAGATTTGTTTCCCACATTAACAGAACTGAGTGGATTACCACTCCCGCAAAACTTAGACGGGGTAAGTCTTGTGCCAATATTAAGCAATCCTCAGGTGGGAGTTAGAACTTCAGCAATAAGCCGTTGGTTTGATGGAGCCTCAGCTCGTACCGATCAATATCGCTATACAGATTGGCGTGATGAATTAGGACAGATTGAAGCAAGAATGCTTTACGATTTAAGTGTCGATCCGGATGAGACAAGAAATGTCGCGGAAGAAGATCGATATAAGGATGTCGTCTTTGAGCTAAGTACATTTATAACTTCAGATGACAGTGGACAACCTTGGTCTCCAATGGTACGAGACCATGTTGAAGCCAGAAAAAGCATACAGACTCTGGTCGAATGATTCTTCACGAATGCTTAAATAGCTTCGATTGACTGTACAACAGCCTTTAGAACCGGAAGGTATAGTTAAATTTTATAGCCAGATCAGCAAGTGTTGATTTAAATCGATTATTCAATTCAAGATCCTGAAGGTTATGGTTTAAGACAACAATCCCTTCCTGGCCAGCCTTAGGAATCCAGTGCAATCTTGTGTTTATTCCTACTGTATCTGTGAGGTTGTCGTATTGAAGTAGCGTGCTCCAAGACATGGTTGAGGAGAAAATGATGTCATTTCTTAGTTGAAGTAATTCAGTATCAAAATCCCCATAAGGTAGCTGAACATCATTTACGGTGTAATTAAGAGTCAATTGAAAGTGGTTAGAAGGGCGCCATCCAATACCCGCAGTTTTTTGTTGCCTATTGCCACTATAGAACTCTCCTGATCTGTACCCAATTGTTCCCCATATTTCACGTACCTGTCCGGATTGAAATCTTAGCTCAGCTTCATTAAATGAATAGTTGCCGGCAGGAATAGCGACCTTGTTTGTTCCTTGTGCCCAGATTTCATATGGATTAATTAGTGCCTCTTTTGTTTGATGGATTCTTAGATGCCCATGGTCCCGGGTATGCGACTCAAACTCAAAAGCTCTAAGAGTTAAAACCTGGGTTTGCAGGTCACCTTTTATAAGATTAATTCGTTCTGCATCTATCCCAAAGTTTAGGGTTCGAAAAAATGGATGGGACACGCGAAGACCATAGCCGGCCTCCAATGTGTGATCACGAATTCCAGAACGACTGACATAGCCTAAAGCAGGGGAGAAGTTTTCCTCAATTTGTTTGACCCCAACTCCACCTCGCCAGCCGAGCCTGTTGGGGCTAGTCAGCCTTAATCCATAGGCACGTTGATCTTCCTCAACGCCCTCTGTATTCGATTCTTGGTACCAGGCTTCACCTTGAAGCGAGCGATTATTAGCCAGTCTTGTGTTGTTATAGAGAAAATCAAAGCCCACTAATGAGTTATTGAGATTTGATCTAGGATCACCACTGGTCGCAATAACACCGACAGCAGATTCTGCTAGCACGTTAGTGGACAGACGAGTTACCAAAATATCGCTGGCGTTAATGTCTCCATATTGTTCTTGCTGTATGGCCAAGGCGCCAACATTCCAGCGTCCAATTCGACCGCTTAACTTCGTGCCAGCATTAAGATCCACAGGCTGTCCATTTGCACTTAATCCGATTCGACGTGAAAAATAAGGGCGACCATTTTCAAGATTTGATGGTGAGATGGTACTGGTGCCTGTAAGTCCACCTCTTACTCTTCCTCCGATACGTGCATAACGGAACATGTCTGAGTCTCTCAGAAAAAACGTACGTTTTTCCGGAAAGAATAAACTGAAGCGAGTCAGTTCAACCTGACGATCATCAACCTCTGTGGCAGAGAAGTCTGTGTTTAAAGTAAGTGCGGCATTGAGTGCAGGTGTAATTTTGTAAAACAGATCAAGCGATGGTTCAGTGCTGGAGTTATTTGATGAGGGGTTATAGTCCTTATTTGTTTTTAGTGTGAGGGAAGGAACAATATCGAGCCCTCTGCCAACTTGAAGGTCTTCGAACCCGGTGACTTCACCGGCAATACTGGGATTTTGAATGGAGTCCCGAGAGAACCAACCGATACGCTCATCATTACGGCCAATATTTCTTTGAAAGTTAATACCCCAAGTATCGCTACTGGGATCAAAAGACAGGGTTTTGAAGGGAATCTCAATCTCAGCGGTCCATCCTGCTTCATCTCTGCTTGTAGCGCCATGCCAGATGCCATTCCAGTTCCAGTCAGTCCCGGTTGTTTCATACAAAAGCGATTCCATGCGAATGCCATTGGGATTTATTTGGAAACGATAACCCGTGCGCTTGTCATTGAAGGGATGAAGATTAATTGAAATGAAATCATCGCCCCATACCATGGCTCCTTGTCTTAGGACATTCGCATTTATTTCCTCTGCTGCAGAGTCATGCATTCTTGCGCCAATGTAGAGCGCATCGTCACCGTAGTAGACATGTATTTCTGTTGGTT
>JAQWRR010000032.1 GCA_029243585.1 Gammaproteobacteria bacterium | reverse complement strand
GGGACTCATAATCCCTTGGTCGGAGGTTCGAGTCCTCCCGGGCCCACCAACCTAAAACCCAATGATACCAACGCTTTCAGCGTCTGGTATTAGTGTACTTGTAGTGACCATCTTATCGTTATTGATTATTGTATTTAGCTTCAAATACCTGCTTAATCTAAAATAATATAACTTGTACGCATAACGCAGACTGAGGAAAATGTAGGCTTCAATGTTTCAAGGGTCTCCTATCGATGAAGAATCAACTTATTAGCCTAACTGGTCTAGCCATGTTTGCCACTTCATTATGTGCCAGCGCTCACCACGGTTTTTCAGCGCATTTCGACCCTGGTCAGATTATTAGAATTGAGGGTACGATAAAACAATTCGACTTCATCAATCCACATGGTTTTCTTTACATAGATTCTGTAAATGATGCTGGCGAACCGATCGTCTATGTCTGTGACCTACAAGCACGAACACAGTTAGCCAGACGCGGAGTTGACCAAACCTTGTTCACCGTGGGCGAATCCATCATCGTCGAAGGATTTCCAGCAAGACGCGACCCATATGGCTGCGAATTTGGCACAGGATATTTTGCCGATGGCAGCAGTTATACGATGCGCAGTACCGATGAAGCACGAACACAATTTGCAGAAAACCAAGAAATACCACTCATGCCTGGCGCTAGCCGGTCTATCTTCGGCACATGGATACGACCTGGTATGTTTGGTGATGCAAGTGGTAGAGGTGAAAACACTGGAGAAGAATCTATTACGCCTGCCGGTAGGGCAGCACTAGACGCGTTTGATCCAATTGCAGATAATCCTGTAGTTCACTGCGAGGCAGGAAGTCCTGTACGAAGCTGGGGGCCACCAGGTCTTGCAACATCCATTACCCAGGTAGGTAGTGAAATACTCATCTACCATGAGTCAATGGATGTGACACGCATAATTCATATGGATATGGATGCACACCCTGCTGATATCGAGCCATCAGATATGGGCCATTCGATTGGTCGGCTTGAAGATGGAACGCTGATAATTGATACCGCCGGTTTCTCAGAAGGCGTATTAAGGGGATCCACTTTAAATACGGATCAGATGACCATGGTAGAAAGACTCTCAATTCAGGAAAATACTGGTCGACTTATAATTTCCTGGGTAGTTAATGAACCCGTCTATTACTCGGAGCCGCTTACAGGAAGTCAGCAGTTGCAAAGCACTGATAAAGAAATTATCCGTTATGACTGCATCCCTGGATCACCGATGAATTATCAATAACATTTATATAGCCTGTTATGTGTAAATTAATACCCATTTAACAATAGTTTTTAATGATAGTTGTTGTCTATGTTCAAAATACTCGTCACAACAGTTTTTTTCACTCTATCAGTGAACGCATATGGCCAAACTGCATTTGGGTATGGAACTAGAGATTGCAGTGAAATGGTTGAAGATGACCGAGCTGGTCAAGAACTAGACCGATTTAGTTATATAAGCTGGATGCATGGTTTTTTAACAAGGATTAGTGCCGAGTATGGATTGGGAGATCTAGCAGCTGATCTATCTAATGATGAAATGTACTCATCTGTTTTAACTCTTTGCGAACAACAACCTGACAGATTATTCGTTAGTGCCGTTGAATACTGGGTCTTTACTGACTTACTTAACTAAGAATTACCCAAAATTAATAATAAAAAAATTTATTTTAAAATATTATAAAGACTCTAATAGAAACCCTTTAATGGTAAATTCTGGGTATTGCTGAAAAATACCATTTTTTCTCTTTTTCAGGCTATTTTTTATGGTAAGAAATAAGGTATTAATAGCTGATCTTATTTTATTACGTTTATAATGCTTGATAAGCTACATTTCTAGTCTAAGAAAGCAGATGAAGCATAGACAGCGACAATGACGGGGGCAAATCATCTTCATCTTTAGTAGACAACATGAAGAGTAAACGGAATATCATGATAAAAATTTATTTTTTTAGACAAAAGTTCATTCTAAGCCTACTAGGCTTTTCATTCCTTGCTGGGTTTGGTCACTTCACCTATGCACAGGACGGTTGGGTTGTTCGCGAAACATTTGAGCCGACAGCGCCAAGGCTTCTTTATACAGCTGCTCGTTCCCTTGGTATGTTACGCGGCAATCGGGAAAGAGAAATATGGATGAGTTTGCGGTATGAAGGCTCAGGTCTAATGTACGACGTAATAGACTCAGATCCGTCAGATTGGCCTCGAGTTGAACTCGACAGATACTACGCCGAAATAGCTTATCCAGATGGGGGTTTGCGCTTCGATCTAACTACTTCAGAGGGAGAACGTACCGTATGGGCTAGTGCTGGTGATTATGCATGGCAAGAACAAAACGTTCCACTTGAAGGTCCACCTTGGGGCGAGTCCCAAACCCCGGCACCTGATATGCATAGTTGGATGCAAGATCTTCTTACCATCACTCCTACTGCTGCCATTCGACTGGCACATGATAATATCGACCAGGTCCAGGTGATAGAAAGAGACCATAGGACCTATGAGTTGGCTGTTCCATATAAGGATATGAAAATCCGGTTAAACCGTAATCGTCGACCAGAGCGGGTGGAAATGACAGTTAATCATCCTGTCTTAGGCCAGGCAACCTTAAGTGTTGAATATTCGGGTTACCGAGATTATGAACCAATCGATCCATTGCTTAGCGATGAAATAATGAGTGGGTTTTATTCTCCCAGCCGCATCATACAAAAGCTTGATGGTCATACAATTTTAGATATAAACATTGATACCTGCTGGTGCACGAACCCCTATGTTATTTTTCCAATACCTGAAAGCGTTCGGTGACGCCTCGGTAAGTTGCTGAATCATCTATTTAAAGAATATTATTATTTGTAGTTCTTGAGGAAGAAGGTTATGAATGAACTAAAGAAGTTGCCATTAAAAAAACTATGTATGAATTTCTGTCTGGCTATTGCGTGTATAGCTGGCGTTTCGTATTCAGCACATACACACCACTCCATTACTGCCCAATATGATTATGATTGGCCCTTTGATTTTAATAACGCCGTCTTTACAAGAGCGCGCTGGGTTAACCCACATATATATTTGTTCTTTGATGTAGAAAATGAGCAAGGTGAAGTTGAAGAGTGGACTGTCCATACCACCGGACTCCAAGGACTACGGTCTAAAGGTCTCGGTAGGGATGCCCTCATAGAGGGAGAAACCTATACCGTTAGTGGTGTAAGAGCCCATAGCGGTAGGCCTGAAGGTTTCCTCGCTGAAATCACCTTACTGGACGGCCAATTAATTCAAGTGTGGACGGGTGATCCTAACGGTAATTAGTAGAATCTAGTGTATTTGATAATCAAGAAGCTTAATTAAACTTCTAATTTTTTAAATCGAGAGGAAGGACAGACCATGTCATTTAGTGCGAATCAGTCTGGTAAAGAACCTAAATTAGTGCTGAGTATGCTCTGTTGCTTACTAGGTCTTATTGCCTATGCATCTATCCCACAAACGGTTGCTGCTCAAACCCTTGAAGGAAACTGGATAATAGACAAAGCCGAAAAAGAAATGCGGCCTAGTCAAGAGTTTCTTGGAGCGAGTGTCGTCTTCAATGCCGATAATTCTTTCTCGATTCAGCGTTTACAGCGTACACCCTGGCGAGGAACTTATAGCCTAGACCCTGAATCAGGAACCATTGATCTTACATTCAGGGGTAGAAACCTGACACCACCTGTCGATGGTACCGTCTGGGAAGGGATATATCGCTTCAATTCGGATGGTAGTTTGGAAATCAACACTGCTGGGGGACATGATCGTCGTCCATTAGAGTTTATGACAGGCTATGATCTCACTATGCTGACATTAAGGCGCACCAACTAGGGAGGAGGATTGGAATGCATATTTTTTCAAAAACCGTTCTTGCAATTGGAATTATTACAGTTTTAACACAGCATGTAATAGCGCAGGATGTTACACGCGAAGAGTTACTTAACGCGCCTATGCTTCGCACATCACAAGGCCATCCCGATCTTACCGGTGTTTGGATTGTAGGAGTCCCAGGGGCACAGAGCTTTGCTAGTAATGGTCCAGGAGGATCGTTTTATAGAGTTGCTAGCAGTGATAATGAAAGCGTCTATCAGGTGAGAGATGGAAACTTTTATTGGGGTGAAATTGATCAGGAAATGTTTGTTAAATCTGATCGTGGGAACATGCCTCTTTACAAACCTGAATATTGGGAAGAGGTCAGATGGAATGAAGAGTACGGATATGAGAGACCCGTAGATCCTGGTTTTGGCTGTAGGGAAGCGGGCATAGTAAAACGAGGCTTTCCCGCTGAGATTATCCACCTCCCTAATAAAGTAGTTCTTTTGTATGGCTCTGAGTTTGTTTCCCCACTTACGGCTATTCGTCAAATACCAACAGACGGCAGACCACTTAGAACAGAGGATGAATACGAAGGCTTAAATCAGATGGGTGGTAGCTCTGTAGGTCACTGGGATGGGGATACTCTTGTTGTTGAAACAGTGGATTTTCCTGCAGACCTTCTCTGGTATTCCACAAGAGGTTGGCCGATGAGTCCGGGCACAAAAATCACTGAGCGATATACTAGAGAGGGAGACGTGCTCAGGCTTGATATCACGGTGGATGATCCAGCGTTTATTGAGCCTTGGGAAGTGCGTCCGGAGGAACGGAAACCAGACCTAAACCCTGGCGCTTTATTTCCTCCAACACCAGTATGCTTGGAACTTGCTGGTGATTCCGTCGCTGAGGCTGCAGGCAGCTTTGGAGCACGATTTAGGTAACGTAAAGGTAAACATAGGCTTGGCTACTAAATAAATTAGTAGCCAAGATTTTATTTTATCCGTAAATACGATAAAAGTTCCGAGCACTAGGGGCTTTTTACCAGTCAGTATTTTCCTCACAAAATTCTGAAATATTAAACTCCCCAGGACCAATTGTTGCCCACCATGGAGGTGGGTCATCTAAGCAATTCTGATAAGGAGAAAAATAAAAGTAGAGGATCAAAGGAAACAGCAACATTCCAGCTATGAATAACAACCAGGTTAGTTTCATTTTTTATTACTATCCGTGCTCAACTAAAATAACGAAGCATTCCCCACGCTATAGGTGGACTCAAAATGAAGGCGGTCCCAATAATGATTTTATAGCTTTTTTGCTTAAGTTTGTCATCAAACCATCCCCAAATTAGCATTAAAAAAAACGGGAACCATAAGTAAAATCCAATGAGAATCCAACGACCAGCTTCAAGAAAAAATGGGGGCCACTCAGGCATTAGCTAAACATAAAAAAATTATGGGATTTCATAATTAATTTGATATCGATCAAGCACCCTCTGCCCAAATTCCACCCAATGTTCCTCAGGTTCCCAAACCTGGGCTACGGACTTGAATGCATCCTCAGGTAATGTTTTTTCATGTACAACTCGATACAAAAAAGTGAACATGGAAGCCCGAAAATTCAATGCGCAGTGAATGAGAACTTGTCGATTTCCTGATTGATTTAGAACACCACTAAAAAACTCAAAATCATCATAGGTAGGATGTCTCCAATCCACAGGTATATTCAAATAGCTGACTCCTGTGGCTGTGATCAGCTGTCCTTCGGTTGGCACAGCATTCTGGCTGGTTGGAGTAGCCAAATTAATAACTAACTCGAAACCTAAATCCGCAATAGAACTTAACTGTACCGTGTCAGGCTGACCAGACGTATGAAGTCTTTCACTAGCAACTACATAGTTCACAGCTAATGGACTAACCTGTGCAATAACATTAATAGAAATAGAGGAAAGCAAAAGAGCACATAAACTAATAATGATTCGCATGCTTTTACTCAGGCGTAAAGAATTTTCCATTCAAGCCCTTGGACTAATGAGAATTGGATCAACTACCTTTTTTCTCCACTCTGTTATGGTTCTATTGACTGCATCAGTCTCAATAAGAAAGCCATCATGGCCATGGTCAGACTTCAGCACTTCAAGTGTTGAATTTGGCATATAGGATGAGAGCTCCCTTTGCTCTTCTAAGGGATAAAGTATATCGGTATCAATACCAATAATAAGGGATGGCTGCTTAATCTCTGAAAGAACCTGAAAATAATCGCCACGATTCCTAGAAATATCATGAGAATCCATAGATTCTGTGAGCCGGACATAGCAGTTAGCATCAAACCGTTCAACCAATTTGTGTCCTTGATAACGCAAGTAGGATTCAACAGAAAAGCTTGCCTCTTCATTTTCTGTTTGAATATTTCGACCAAATTTTTGATTGAATGAACCAAAAGAACGATAGGAGATCATTGCAATCATTCTTGCAACAGAGAGCCCATCCGAGGGACCCTTTTGCAATAGGTAATGACCGTTTTCCCAGGCAGGGTCCCGGTAAATAGCTTGTCTTTGAGCCTCACTCCAGCCTATACACCAAGAAGAGTGACGACCACCAACACTAATCGGCACTAGAGCATGCACAAAATCTTCATGGAACGCCCACTCAAGAACTTGCATACCACCCATTGAACCACCGACCGGAAAGGCGATTTTTTGAACGCCTATTTCATCAAGAAGTTTTTTATGTAAATTAACGGTATCCCGTATAGTAGGAATCGGAAACTTCACACCATATGGATTGCCTGTCAGGGGATCTAATGTTATCGGGGATGCTGTTCCGTATGGTGAACCCATCGCATTAGCACATAATATAAAATATTGATCGGTATCTAACGCTTTCCCGGGTCCTATTAGAGGAGACCACCAGTCTTCAACGTCACAGTTACTTGTAAGAGAATGGCATACAATAATGGTATTGTTAGCTGCAGCATTTAGTTTTCCCCAAGTCTTATAGGCAACCGGAACATCCATTAAAACGCTACCATTTTCTAGCGAAAATTCAGGGAATATAATCACGCTATGCGTCATTGCATATATACCCTACGTTCACTTACAAAGGTAATTTTTGTGATGATCTATCCTGAGGCTGCAAGCCCTTTATCAATATCCTCAATGATATCGTCCAGATGTTCAATGCCAACTGACAATCTTACAAGCTCAGGAGAAATGCCCGCATCACCTTGCTGCTCTGAGGTTAGCTGAGAATGTGTTGTTGTTGCGGGATGAATTGCCAAACTTTTTGCATCCCCTACATTTGCCAGATGACTAAAAAGTTCAAGACCTTCAATAAATTTTTGTCCTGCTTCAAGACCTCCCTTTATGCCAAAAACAACCATAGATCCACCCATGCCGTTTAAATATTTCTCATTGAGATCATATGATGGATCTTGTTCAAGACCAGGATAACGTACCCATTCTACCTGAGGATGATCCTTCAAATACTTGGCAAGACCATTCGCATTCTGACAATGTTTTTCCATTCTTAAAGGGAGTGTTTCAATGCCTTGTGAAAACATCCATGCATTATCAGGAGAAATACATGCCCCTAAGTTGCGAAGTGGAATAACACGCATCCTAATTAAATAAGCAACAGGTAATAGCATCTCGGGCAGATCATATGCCCAACGAACACCATGATAGGATGATTCAGGCTCAACCATCAGAGGAAACTTATCGCTCTGCCAGTCAAATTTTCCTGCGTCCACAACAATTCCTCCAATACCTGTGCCATGCCCACCCATCCATTTGGTAAGTGAATTAATTACTATATCGGCGCCAAACTCTATAGAACGCTGTAATACAGGGGTAGTAAAAGTAGCATCTACTATTAAGGGAATCCCATGGGCATGGGCGATATCAGCAATCGCCTCAATATCAGCTATATCACAGGCAGGATTGGATAATGTTTCGCAAAAAATTGCCTTTGTATTAGGTGTAATGGCTGCAGCAAAATTCTCAGGAACGTTAGGATCAACAAAAGATGTATTAATGCCAAACTGGGAAAAAATATCGTTAAACATGGTGAAAGTACCGCCGTATAGGTTATCGGCCGATACAATTTCGTCGCCAGCTTTACAAATATTATTAATAGAATTAAATATTGCTGCAGTCCCGGATGCCAAAGCTAGTCCAGCTGCGCCCCCTTCCAAAGCTGCGACACGTTGCTCAAGAGCATCCTGAGTGGGGTTCATCAGTCGCGTATAAATATTCCCAAGCTCTCTTAACCCAAAAAGATTAGCTGCATGTTCAGTATCCTTGAAGACGTAGGAAGCTGTTCGGTGTATAGGCATTCCCCGAGAATTAGTGCTCGGATCAGGCGCCGTACCAGCATGTAGACATTGTGTTTCAAGTTTCACAGCTCTTCTCCTAAATATTTTTTCTCTAAATTTTGCATAGGTATATTCACGTAAATACCCTTCAAAAAACTCTCATACCCCTAGTGTGCCTTAAAATCTTTTTTAAAAATATAATTTATAGCACTGTATTATAAGGGTTATTGCTTTACTTCTCTTTGTAAAATCACTTTTTATAATATACGGATTTCAATAACGCATATGATGATTGAGTCATAAACGTATTAATACGTAGTCATTTGTTCGGGATAATTAAATATGTCCAGCCAAAGTAACCATTCGGTTTTCATCATACTTGGAGCTTTAATTCTTTTTATCGCCACCTTATTAGGTGCCTATGGAACACATGGCGTCCAAGGCTCAATAAACGAGCAAGCCTGGAATGCTTATCAAGTAGCTGTTGAATACCAATTTTACCATGGGATTGGCGTTATCCTGGTAGGGATACTTACACTAAATTTTCCCAAATCCAAATGGATAAATGCTTCAGGATGGCTGCTATTTTTCGGTGTTCTAGTGTTCTCAGGAAGTATATATACCGTAACGTTAGCAGGAATTAGTGGGGGTAGTGCTCTAGCCCCAATTGGTGGTCTAAGCATGATGGCTGGATGGCTTGCTCTAGCATATGGCGTATTACGTCGGCGATAATTCTCCTTGCTGTCAGCAGACAGCTACTCCTTGTTCAGAATAGCGCCACGGCATATGCGCTCACATAGCTGAACGAAACCAACCCCATTTGCCTCCGCTGACTTAGGAAGGAGACTACCTGAGCTCAATCCGGGAAGGGTATTAACCTCTAATACCCATAAATCCCCTGCTGAATCCATCCTAAAATCTACACGACTATAACTACCAAGCTCTAAAGCCTGATGAGCTAAAAGAGCCATTTTCCGTATTTTTTTTTCGATATCTTGATTAATTATAGCCGGGAATATTTCCTGAGCTGCTCCTACCTGGTATTTTGCAGCATAGTCAAAAACATCCCCCTCCGCGGGAATAATTTCACCAACCGCTAATGTTTCTCCATCCAGAATCCCAACTGTAAGCTCCCGACCTGAGATAAAACGTTCCACTATAACCTCGTCATCATATTCACTGGCAACGGTGATCGCTGATTGAAGGCCATCTGTTTTTTTAACTAGAGTAAGGCCCACTGTTGAACCCTGACTGTTTGGTTTTACAATGACAGGAAACCCAAGCTGGACATCAACTACATCTATAGAGGCTGGCGCCATCAACCATTTAGGAGTAGGCACCTCACTTGCACAAAATATTTTCTTAGCCATATTTTTATCCATGGCTAACCTACTACCTAGTTTATTACTGCCTGTGTAGGGTAATCCCACCTTTTCAAAGACTGTCTGAATAGTCCCATCCTCTCCCCAGCCACCATGAAGAGCTAAAAACACCAGATCCACTTCTGCCATCTGAAGTTTATTGGCTAAGATAGGAAGCCAATCTTCAGTATCCCCCATATTTCTCGGAGGTTCTGCATTGATTCCGCAAGCTAAAAGCTCTCTCTCTTCTTCAGCCGCTAGCACCCCACGTGGAGACTCCACTACTATTACCTCATGACCGACAGACCTCAGCGCGTTAATGACTTGAGTTCCACTGGCAACCGATACATCTCGCTCCATACTGGTACCACCCAGTAATACAGCTATTTTCATAAGGACTCCCAATCTGGATTACCACTGAATTGTAATGTAATACTTAAAGCCATTATCACCTGCCTGATAATCATTAGATAAAAAATACTCATCATATCCCTTGATTTAGAATACCTTTACAGCAGATCATTATCAGCATTGCATACTGTGCTCCTATACTTTCTATGCAACGTATAATTACACTAGATCACATAGCTGGATAACACTATGAAAATGACAGGTGCAGAATTTATGGACTGGCCAAATAAGGCCATTACCCTAATGGGCATGTCTGGTGTCGGCAAAACTACGCTCGCAAACAACTGTCCTAAATCACGATGGTTCCACTACTCGGGTGATTATAGGATTGGCACTAAATATTTAGCAGAACCCATCCTGGATAATATTAAACGTCAAGCAATGAAAGTGGACTTTCTTCGAGATCTATTGCGAAGCGATTCAATTTATATAGCCAGTAATATTACTGTTCATAACCTCGCGCCGTTTGCAACATTTCTTGGAAAGATAGGGCGGAGTGACCTTGATGGGTTATCAGTTGAAGCCTTTAAAGAAAGGCAAAGATTGCATCGACTGGCTGAGATAGGAGCTATGAGGGACGTCGAAGAGTTTATAGAGAAGGCTAAACAATTGTATGGTTATGACAATTTTTTAAATGATTCAGGCGGTAGTATTTGTGAGCTTAATGATTCAAAAACCCTGGACATTTTGTCTAAAAATACTTTAATTATTTATCTTCGAGCTGATCCTTTGATGGAAGAAAAGATAATTCAGCGTGCAATTGATAATCCAAAACCGATGTACTACCAAGAAGAGTTTCTGGATTTTCAATTAAATGAATATTTAAAGGAAACTGGGCTAAATGATGTCGATGAAATAATACCTGATGATTTTGTTCGTTGGATCTTCCCTAAACATGTGGAGAATCGTCGCTCTAAGTATCAAGTTATTGCTGAGAAATATGGGTATACCATAGATGCAAGTCTGGCTGAAAATGTTACAGATGAAGCGCAATTTTTAGATATGATTGCAAAAGCCCTTGACTGATAGAGCCTAAGAAGGCGTATTTAGTGCCAAGGCCCATGCAAAAATTAGACTGCTAATAGCAAACAACCCCCAGAATTGGGGCCTTATCCTTGAGTGTTCAAGCAAATTAAATCTTGAAATCAACCAGCCCAGTGCAAAACCAGCAACAAAACCAGTGACATGCGAAAAAATATCAACATTGTCATTTTCTGCACCCGTTCCCATTCCCATGAAGGCCAATAGACAAATACCCGCAGTGACTGGCGCAATTCGTGTCCGCCAGTGCGTATTTTCCCAGAAGCCCCGCCTCCAAATATAGGCTGCAAGAATTCCAAGTGCAGCAAATACTGCTGTCGAAGCGCCCACTGCAAAGTGTGGTTCTGGTCTTATAAGAACGTTAAGAGCATTCCCTAGTACACCACCAGCTACAATGCTAAACCAACCTAAGCCCGAACCAAGATAAAGACCTACATAAAACCCAAAAAATCCCCCAAAAAATATATTGCCAGCAAGATGGCTTAAGTCAGCATGTAAAGTTAACGAAGTAATAGTTCGCCACCATTCGCCTGCTAGGATTTGTGAGGAATCACTTCGACCTGAGGCTATCCAGTCATAACCAAATCCATAATTCCAGGAAAGCCATGCAATCAAGAGAAGAACTATTACGTATATGATGACGCCGCTATAACCAGAACCACGCACTTTTAGTGGACGTTGACCCACTGGCGCTGCACGAGCCTCCTTTGCATATTGCGCAAGCTCCGCTCTAGCCTGAAAAGCTGATTCCACTGGGACGCTGATTTCCCAGTACCCCTTAACTTGCGACGATTTATGCTCGATTTGTAGCGCAGTCAAGATAAGGCCAACCTCCGATATACGATGGCGATCTAAAGTTCTTAGTATGACTACCCTTGCTTCTACCACTATAAATATCTCTTTCTTTAATCTGTTTCTAACAGCAGCTATATTGTGTAGGACTATAGATTATCCGAGATAGCTAATATGAGTGAAAGTCTATCCTGCTACCGCTGTGGGCACAGTTTGGACTCAATCCCTTTACCCTTTAGTCGACGAGATGAGTGCTCTAACTGTATCGCTGAACTGCATGTTTGTCGCATGTGTCTTATGTATGATGTTAGCGAAGCCAATTCTTGTAAAGAAGAAGATGCCCTAGAGGTAACAGAAAAGGAACGAGCTAATTTCTGTGACTATTTTAAACCTAACCCTAAGGCTTACACTCCTGGTTTCGTGGAATCTCAGGACAAAGCCCTCTCTGAACTAACCGCATTGTTCAGTAATAGCAGCGAAACTGATAAGGAAAACGAGTCATTAGATGAATCCTCTGATATACCTGAAAATGATGTATTAAGTCGCGCCGAAGATTTGTTCAAGTGAATAGGTTGACACAGGCGTCTGTAAGCTCAAACTATCGTTCATGAACTATTCTGATTCATGGGAGTTACTATGAAAATCCTACGGTTGATCTCGTGGATTCTACTTTTCATTCTAAGTGCTTGTGCCAACCGTGAGCCTCAAGCTGAAACTGAAGCTCAAGCTGAAGCTCAAGCCATCATGGCTAATCCCTACTCACAAGGTACAATTTTACGTGAAGCCGAAGATTTTTTTGGTCGGGGCGCCCAAGGCGTTGCAGATGCTTTCAACCGCGTGTTTGCTGATAACGGACCACCAGGTGCGTATATCAGGGGCGAAGAAGGTGGCGCTGCTTTTGGAGTTGGTCTGCGCTATGGGCATGGCACACTCTATCTCTCTGATGGTTCAACTAGTCCTGTCTACTGGCGTGGCCCTTCACTTGGAGTTGATGTGGGCGGAAGTGCCACAAAAGTCTTCATGCTTATATACAACCTAAATACCGTGACTGACCTCTACCAACGTTTTGGAGGTGTTGAGGGTAGTCTTTACTTCGTGGGAGGTATAGGCGTGAATTACAATAGTTTAGACAGCATAGTGGTTGCACCAGTCCGATTTGGTGTTGGTTGGCGTCAAGGGGTCAACATCGGTTATCTTCATCTGTCTCCAGAGAGTTCCTGGCTTCCTTTCTAAACCAAATCATAGCTGGATAGAAACTTATCCTAAAGAATAACGAGCTACTGCATCCTCATCCCAAAAAACTCCTATGCCAGGCTCTGTTGGTACTTCAGCATTACCTTTTGAAAAGCGTATTGGGTTGAGAATAAACACCTCTCCCCAGTCTACATATTCAAGCCAGTGGGCAGTTGGCGTTGCAGCCAGAAGATGTGCACTAACTTCCGGGTAGAGATGTGAGGACATTGGCACCCCCGCCTCTTTTGCCAGAACCGCCGCATGCATCCAACCACTAACGCCTCCAATTCGCATTAAATCAACCATGACATAATTCATAGATTTCATGGTAATAGCCATTGCTAGAAAACTTAGATTACTATAATTTTCCCCGTTCTGTATCGGCACATGAAGGGCTTTTGTTAACTGTGAATTGCCATCAAGATCCTCATATGAAATAGGTTCTTCAATCCAGTATAAACCTTCCTTTTCCAGGTCTGCACCACGTGCAAGCGCGTCTGGAACTGATAATGTCTGATTATAATCAGACATCAAAAGAGATTGATTTGAAATGGCAGAACGGGCAGCCCGAACAGCCCTAACGTCTTCATCATGATCTAATCTACCCAGACGAATCTTTATTGCATTAAATCCCTGATCTAATAAATAACCTGCTTCATCAGAAACCTCTCCTACATCAGCTACAGCTGAAGAAATGCTAAGCCCATTGCTGTTATAGGCTGGAATAGAAGATAAATCACCTCCCAGATATTGGCTTAGCGGTAGACCAGACGCCTGTGAAAGTGCATCCCAACATGCTACATCAAGCGCAGAAATAGCCATACCAATGACGCCCTGATTCCCAAGCAGCATAAAGTGGTCATCGCATATCTTCCTGATTATATCTGGCTTTAGAGAAGCACCTTTAAGCAAGGAACCTGCTACTTCAAGCGCATCACAAATCATGGGTGCAGCTAAGTCCAAATAGCAAAAAACGTGGGCATGTCCCACAATGTCTTCGTTGGTATATAGGTCGAGCAACACAAATGGTGCTCTCTTCATTCTTGCAGCACTAGTGCCAAGCGGACGTTTCATGGGCGCACTTACAGCACGAGCACGAATACTACTTATTGTAAGTTCGGCGTGATTCACCTCGTACCAGATATATGCTGCTGTAATTGAGAGCAAACCCTGTTGTTGGCAGGAGTTGGAATGCCGGCCTCCAGACCAAAGCGGGCCACCGCTCCACTTAACCAAGGAAGCTCTAATGGCTTGCCCGCCTCAAGATCATGATGCATAGAGGATGTCATATCCACTGGAAGCCCATCTGCAAACTTAAGCCGATCTTCGGCAAAATTTTCGCTAAGCGCTACTCCTCGGGCCCGCCCGACAGCGACCGTCTCTTTCATTACTTCCAAGAGAAGCTGTCGACTTTCTTTATCCTGCCTAATGGGTCCCAGTGTCCTGCGCATTAAGGTTGTAGTGGCACTTAGTCCAATGAGAAAAACAAACTTTTCCCATATTGTTCGCTTAACATCATTGCTTATTTCTGAGACAACATGACCTTTAATTAAGGCTTTATGGAGCGCCTCTATTCGCGGCGACGAAATACCATTATTTTCCCCAATTACAATTCGCTGCATGGTACCAATATGTTTAATAACGCCTGGTTGGCTAATAGAACTGGCAATAAAAGCAACCCCACTAATAATTCTCTGCTGCCCCACTATGCTAGCAAGTACGTCATCTCCCTCTACTCCATTTTGTAGTGAAAGCACCGCCGTCTCAGGGCCAAGCATTGGAAGAATAGCTTCCCCCGTCGCTTCTGTATCCCAAAGCTTAACAGCCACAATTACACAGTCGACTATCCCAACTTCTGCTGGATTTTTTGTTGCTTTTGCTGGATATATCGTAATGTCACCCATATCACGACTATCAATTCTAAGTCCATTGGATTCGATAGCTGACAAATGTTGGCCTCGAGCGATGAATGTAACATCACTACCACCTGAAGCCATTCGGGCACCGAAATAGCCGCCAACACCTCCGCTTCCCATCATTGCTATACGCATAGACATATCATCATATCTAACACAGAAACCACGGACTGGTACAGAATTAGAATCAATTGCTAATCCGCCACACTAAAAAGAAGCTAACCACTTTAGCCTCCAAGGATTTTTATTACCGATATCCTCGAAGTATACGCTCAAGTTCGCCATCAGGCGGGCGTAGTGAATCCAGAGAAAGCTTAGATAGAGGCGTATCGACATTACCCATAAGATCATGCATCTCAGGGCGCCCCTCATTTACGTAAAGCAGTCCTGTAATAATTTCCCCTGCATTAGAGCGCTCACGCAAATACTTGAATGCTTTGGCTCGACTACTAGGGTCATACTCTTTATCCACCTTTCTAAGTACAATTTTACTACCATCGTGTAGCTTAATTGGCATGGCAGAACCCTTCTCATAATCAGCCTTAATCTCTTTAGCTGGAGGTATATAGTCCATATCAACGACATGATGATAGAACTGCCTAGTATGAGCATAACTCTTAGTGGAACCTTCATGGTCATTGAACGTTACGCACGGACTAATGATATCGAGCAATGCAAACCCTTTATGGAGCATTGCACCCTTGATCAAGGGAACTAACTGTTCCTTATCTCCAGAAAAGCTTCTGCCAATGTAGGTAGCTCCCAGACTTAGTGCTGTACTTACCGCATCAATTGGCTCCTGTTGATTAGCCAAACCTTTTTTCGGCTTGCTACCTATGTCGGCTGATGCTGAAAATTGACCTTTAGTGAGACCGTAAACCCCGTTATTCTCAATCAAGTAGCACATATTTAGGTTACGACGTATCGCATGAACGAATTGCCCTGCACCTATGGATAAAGAATCACCATCACCAGAAACACCAACATACATCAAATCTCTATTAGCAGCATTGGCTCCCGTGGTTACTGAAGGCATTCGACCATGCACCGAGTTAAATCCATGTGACTCACTCATGAAATACGTAGGAGTTTTAGAAGAACAACCAATGCCACTAATTTTTGCCAGCCTATGTGGTTCGATATCCAGTTCAAATACAGCCTGAATAATTGCAGATGTTATAGAATCATGTCCACATCCGGCACATAAAGTTGAAACGGAGCCTTCATAATCCCGTTCTGTTAACCCAAGTTTATTTTTCGGTAACTTTGGGTGTGAAACCTTTGGCTTAGCTATGTAACTCATGACTAAATAAACCTTTATATGACTAAGCCGCGCACGCTTTAGCCATTTCTTTTAGCACACTATCAACCACAAATCCTGCGTTGAGTGGCATACCGTTATAGTGCAAAAGTGAAACAAGTTTGTCTGGATTCGCCTCAATATCCAACATCAGGAGTGTCTTAAGTTGAGCATCACGATTTTGCTCCACGACGTAGATAACTTCATGCTTTTCAACAAAACCCTTTACTTCCTCGCCAAACGGAAAAGCTTTAACCCGGCAATAGTTAAGCCCAATATTTTTACTGGCTAAACGATCAAGCGCTTCCTTACATCCACCATTCCCACTACCCACAGTTAGTATTGCTGCCTTGTTATCCTTGGAGTATATGATCTCTGGTTTTGGAACAAGCGTACGGGCTGTCTCCCACTTCAAGAGTAAGCGATCTACTACCTCCTGATATTCACTTCCATCTTCAGTGTAACCGCCAAGTTTGTTATGACCAGAACCTCTTGTAAAGAAAGAACCCTTCGGGTGCTCGCCTGGTAAAGTACGATAAGGGATCCCATCCCCATCAGAATCAAGATAACGATAGAATTTATCCATTTGATCAAGGTCATCTGCTGACAAAACCTTACCTCGATCTGGAACGTATTCATCATCCCATTCAAACTCTGGCACCATCCAATCATTCATTCCTATATCGAGATCTGATAAAACCATGACGGGTGTTTGCAGGCGTTCGGCAAGATCAAAAGACTGTACTGCAGTTGTAAAACATTCGGCCGGATTCGCAGGAAACAACAAGATATGTTTAGTGTCACCATGTGATGCGTAAGCGCAGCTGAGAATATCAGCTTGCTGGGTTCGGGTTGGCATTCCCGTAGAGGGGCCTGTCCGTTGGACATTAAAAATTACTGCTGGGATCTCAGCATAATAAGCTAAGCCGATAAATTCCGTCATTAGAGAAATTCCGGGGCCACTAGTTGGGGTAAAGGAGCGTGCACCCATCCAGCTTGCTCCTAGAACCATCCCAATAGCCGCAAGTTCATCTTCAGCCTGAATAATCGCATAGGTACGTTTATCTGTCTCTGAATCAACCCTGTACTTTGCGCAAAAGCTACGAAAGCTATCCATAAGCGAGGTCGATGGCGTGATTGGATACCACGCCCCAACAGTTGCACCCGCATAAACACAACCCAAAGCTGCGGCGGTATTGCCATCCATAATAACTTGGTCTTTTGTGTTATCCATTGCCATGACACTAGCTTCTAGGGGGCATGGAAAATTCTCGGTAGCGTAATCGTACCCTATTCGAATCGCTTCCATATTAGAGGCAACCAAATGTTTTTTATCTCCAAAAGTTTCCTCAAGCAATTGAGTGATTACCTCAAGATCAAGATCAAGTAATGCTGCAATTGCTCCAACATAAGCTATGTTCTTCATAAGAATACGCGTGCGCACACCATCAAAGTTTTCGTTACATAGCTTTGAAAATGGTATGCCTAGTACGGTAATGTCTTCTCGGTCAAGCAATTGACTACGGGGCCATGTTGAGTCATATACAAGCCACCCACCGGAAGTTACCTCCGCCATGTCTTTTGCATAAGTCTGAGCATTCATTGCAACCATTAAATCAGTGCGATTTGAGCGGGCTTGATAACCATCCGCAGTAACACGGATTTCATACCAGGTCGGAAGCCCCTGAATATTAGAGGGGAAAAAGTTCTTGCCCACTACAGGTACGCCCATACGGAAAATAGCTTTGCGAAGCAAGCCATTTGCACTTGCTGATCCGGTACCATTAACCGTAGCTATCTTAATGACGACGTCGTTTACTGCTGCCACAAAAAATCCTCGTCAGGCGGCTGACGGCTGAGCAGCCTTACATCTGGTTTCAGTTGCTTCATCTTTAGCAAAGGGAACTAAGAGTTCCGATTTCTGCATATCCCATGCACCCGTAGGACAGCGCTCAGCACATAAACCACAGTGCACACAAAGGTCCTCATCTTTAACCATTACGCGACCGGTCTGAGGTAGGTCCTCTGAAATATAGAGCGGTTGTTCAAGATTTTCAGCTGGAGCAGAAAGACGACCTCGCAAATCTTCCTCTTCCCCGTTTTTAGTCATGGTTAGACAGTTAACAGGACAAATATCAATGCATGCATCACACTCGATACAAAGTTTAGGAGCAAAAATTGTTTGAATATCACAATTTAGGCAGCGTTCAACTTCCTGAATAGTTTGCTCTACTGTAAACCCTAACTCCACCTCAATATTGAGATCCTTGAAGCGTTTCTTTAGATCCACATGGGGCATAAGCCGACGAGAAGCGGGGTCATAGTCATTGCTATAACTCCATTCATGTATACCCATTTTTGCACTGTAAAGATTTACTCCTCGTGGCAAACGCTCTTCCAAATTCTGACTATGGCAATGCTTATCTATAGATATAGCGGCTTGATGGCCATGCTCCACGGCCCAGATAATATTTTTTGGTCCGAATGCAGCATCACCACCAAAAAATACTCCAGGGACTGTAGATTCAAAGGTTGTGGCATTAACAATAGGCACGTCCCACTTGTCAAATTCGATTTCAATATCACGCTCAATCCAAGGAAATGCATTGTCCTGTCCGATGGCTAGGACAACGTCATCACATGAGAAAAATTCCTCTCCCATTACACGAGTGTCTGTGATGCGACCATTTTCATCTATGCCGTATTCCATTTTTTCAAAATTCATTCCAATCAGCTTGCCATCCTTGTGCACAAACTCTTTCGGGGAATGATTGACTACAATTGAAACCTGCTCTTCTTCAGCATCCTCAAGCTCCCAATCTGATGCTTTAAAAAAGTCGCGAGGTTTTCTCGCCATAACCTTAACGTCCTCAGCTCCAAGACGAAGTGATGTTCGGCAACAATCCATAGCCGTATTACCAACTCCAATAATCAGTACTTTTTTTCCTATGGAGTCAACGTGATCAAACGCAACTGATTCAAGCCAATCAATACCAATATGAATACGATCGGATTCGTTACGCCCAGGTATATCAAGATCTTTGCCCTTTGGGGCTCCACTACCAACAAAAATAGCGTCATAGCCCTCCTGCAGTAATCCTTTCATGCTTTCGATTGGGGAGTTCAGTCTTAGATCAACCCCCATGTCTAAAATATAGCTCATCTCCTCATCCAGAACTTCAGCAGGAAGCCTAAATGAGGGTATGTTTGTCCTCATAAGCCCACCTGTTTTATCCAGTGCCTCGTAGATAACGCACTCATATCCTAGTGGCATCAAATCATTAGCCACGGTTAACGATGCACAACCGGCACCAATCAAAGCTATTTTTTTGCCATTTTTATTGTTTGGGGCTACAGGCAAAAGATTTTGAACGTCATCACGATGATCAGCTGCTACCCTTTTTAGTCGACAAATGGCTACAGGCTTATCTTCAACCCGAGTACGTCGACATGCTGGTTCACAAGGTCGATCACATACCCGACCCAAGATACCAGGAAAAACGTTGGACTTTCGATTCAACATATACGCATCTGTAAACCGGCCTTGAGCAATCAGGCGTATATATTCTGGAACATCAGTGTGAGCTGGACAGCCCCATTGGCAGTCCACTACCTGGTGAAAATATTCGGTTCCTTCCGTATTCGTGGGGTCCATCAGAATAGCTCCCGGCCCACCTTTATTGGGTCCACGCTCCATTTACGAGGAGAATTGCAGAATCTGCTTTTAAATTCCCTCAAAAGCCACAGCCTCTCTACATTCACTACAATAATCATACGATCAAAACTCGGGATTCGCGCGCCATTATAGACCTCGGAATCACAGCCACAAGCCTCTATGGACACTAGATAGCGTAAAAATGTCTTCTGCAACGTATTAGCTGGAAACATTAGACACTAAAACGGAAGCAGATAAAGCATCTTTTCGTTAATATAAACCCAATGAGTCAACGAAACTCAATACTAAATTTTGATTCGGGTGTTACTCGTATTGCCTGTTTTTGTGCGCTTTTTATGGGTCTGGTTGGATCTATAGCAGCGCAGGGAGTAGGGACACCTGACTTTATCCAAACTCCCGTAGGCCCTGTTCGTATAGGGTCCGAAGTTTTACCTGTTGATGAGACTGAAATACCTGATAAAGACCAGTCTTCTGCGCAAGAAGAGGTTCCGCGCGCAGAATTAACCGGTCTTATAGAAGCGCAACTTGAACTTCAATATAGCGTGGATAACCAAGAATATGATCAAGCAATCCCTTTGGCAGAACGCGTAGTAGAACTTACAAAAGCGGAGTTTGGAGAAATATCTTCCGATACTGCCATATCAATTTCCAACCTTGCAGAGATGCAACGTCGAGTAGGTTTACATGAAGAATCGGGAATAAATTTTCTTGCTTCTGTTGAACTATTTCGAGAAATTCATGGCATGACTACTCCGACTGCGATTTTACCTCTTGTAGGTCTTGGGGTTTCATATCATGGACTTGGCGACTATCCACAAGCCCTTGGCATATTAGAAGAGGCTCGTTCCATAAACCGTAGAAATTTTGGTTTGCTGAATGAGGAGCAAATAACAATCCTTGACCACATGTCTAATAGCCTCATAAGGATGGGGCTTTATGAGGATGCAGAACAACAAAAATTAGCTGGGCTCGATATTATGGAACGTATGCATGGATCTGATAGCGTTGAAGTAATCCCTGCGCTCTATAAACATGCTCGATGGCTCAGGGGTAGTTCCCGCTTTGATGACGCACGCGCCTACTACGTGCGAGCCATGAATATTATTCGGGCAACTGATGGACCAGAAAGCGCTCTTCTTGCAGAACCACTCCGTGGAATAGGTAATAGCTATCGCGCACAGAGACTACCAGCGGGTAGTGGCATAAGTGCCTTGAGGCGTGCCTTGACAATCTTAAGATCTCAAAATGAGCCTGATAAGCTGCAAATAGCAGAGACTTTGAGAAATATTGGAGACTGGCACACTGCATTTAGCAAGGTTGGGCCAACCGGAAATGAGTATAGAGAGGCTTGGGATATACTCAATGAATTGGAAGATGGTGAAATACTAAAGCGACGCTGGTTCTATAATCCCAGTGATGTACTCAAAATAAATCCTAGTACCCTATATCTTGCAGACCCCGGCGAACCCTATGTCACAGAAGGCTATGTTTTAGTCTCTTTCGACGTTTCTCCAGCTGGTAAAGCATTAAACGTATCAGTTCTTGAATCTGAACCATCGGGTTTTAAGGATGAAGCAACAATTTTATCCATTGATCGCTCCCGTTTCAGACCTAGAATGCTAGATGGCGAGATGGTCACTGCCACGGGTATCACGCGTAAATATACATTTCTCTACGTACCATTATCAAAACAATAATGGCCAAAACTCTGGCTACTTCCCACAGTTCAAATATGCAGTTGTTAAAGAACTTTTTAGTTGGATCAACTAATAGTCTAATACACCGACTATTAATTATTTTTACCGTATTAATTACGTCTTATGTCTCCTCATTATCTGCACAAAATATACCCACAGTAGTTCCTGAGTCTCCCTCTTTTAAAAGCGCTAGTGAATCACTTTTTGAGAGCGCTCGACTTCAAATAGAGTTAAATGAACTCAGTGATGCTCAAGATAACTACCTCACTGGAATCGAATTGCTAGTCCAGGAAAATGGTGAATATTCTTCATCCCTAATTCAACCCTATACGGAGCTTGCTCGAACATTTAGTTTGAACGGGGAGACTGTCGAAGCAATTACAATTCTTGAGCAGGCTCAACACATTAGTCAACGAAACTTTGGCTTATTAAATATGGATCAAATTTCGTTACTAGATGACATGAGTAGTGCGTACCTTCTAATGGGAGATACAATACAGTCAGAAAATATTCAGCAAGAACGTTTAGCTCTAGCGCTACGCCGGTATGGTGAAAATGACCCTCAAGTAATCCCCTTCAGGCGCCACTTAGCTAACTACTATGATCTTTCTAGAATGCGTGGTCTAGCACGAGAACAATTTGAAGATATTCTTGAAATTCAACAAGAAAATTTTGGGGAGTATGGTGACAGACAGCTTGCCACATTGAGCGAGTTGGTTCGGATCGATATTTTACTTGGCAACACTAGAGCATCTAGGAGGCATCTTCTAGCTATGCTTGAATTCAAAGATATGATGTCACCCACCGAGGTCGGTAATGCGCTTACTATTTTGGGAGATTGGGATCTAGCTCTGGGTCAAACTGAAACGGCACTTAAATACTACCAAGAAGCCCATAGGCTCTTAACTGTCAAACAACCATCATTAGGAATCCAGCACTTCTCAACTCCCAAGCTTATCAATTTTATTCCACCACCCAGTCCAGTAGATATTCAGGGAAATCATACTCGTTACATTTGGAGCTCAGTTTTAGTTCGATTCAATATTTCTTCGCTCGGAATAGCGAATAACATTGAGATTATGGAGCCCTCCATTAGTGGATTTATGGACTCACTATATATAGCCCGTCTAAGTGAAGCGGTATACCGTCCCCGACTAGTTGATGGAGAGCCCTTAGATACGATAGGGGTTTTTTATAGACATAATTTTCGGTACTTCATTGAGGACAACTAAACAGTAATTTGCCACGCCAACATTTAAGGTGAAGGGATTAAAGAAGGGGCCTAAAAAATATCTAAGCCCCTTCCCACCTAATACCTACGAACTACAGGTTGTATCCCTTCTCTTCATGCAGCACGAGATCTAAACCTTCCGTTTCCTCATCACTTGAAACACGCAATGGTGAAATAGCGTTTACCACCTTAAGCAATACATAACTAGCTACTGCAGTCCAAACAAGTGTGGCCAGAAGCCCAACAATCTGAATTCCTAATTGATCAAGAATGGTTCCATCCAAACCAAGGCCATCAAATCTCTCGGCAGAAAATACAGCAAGTAGTAATAAGCCAATCATTCCCCCTACACCATGCACCGGAAATACATCGAGTGAGTCGTCGATCTTCAATTTCTGCTTAATAAACTGAGTTGCAATGAAACAACCAACCCCAGCAGATAGTCCAATAAATAGGCCGCCTATAGGACCAACAAAACCTGATGCTGGTGTAATTGTTGCAAGTCCAGCAACCATACCTGTCACGATACCAAGCACACTGGGCTTACCATACTTGACCCATTCACAAGTCATCCAACTTAATGATGCTACGGCTGCACTTATATGGGTGACAAGCATCGCCATACCCGCGGCTTCATTAGAACCAAGCGCACTGCCAGCATTAAAACCAAACCAACCAACCCAAAGCATACAGGCTCCGGTAACTGTCATTGGCAAATTGTGAGGGGGCCCTGAATTGGGAAATCCTTTCCGATTGCCCATCATAACAGCCGCTATTAGGGCCGCAACACCCGCGGTAACATGAACTACTGCTCCGCCTGCAAAATCTCTGAAACCCATTTCAAACAACCATCCGCCCTCGGCCCATACCCAATGCACAATTGGGAAATAAACTACCAGAACCCACGCAGTAGTAAAAAGCAGTAATGCTGAAAATCTCATGCGTTCTGCAAATGCGCCAACAAATAATGCTGGTGTAATGATTGCAAAAGTGAGCTGAAACATAACGAATACTGACTCAGGAATAGTCCCTGAAACAGAGTCTGCTTCGACTCCACTCAGCCAAGCTATCGAAAAATCGCCAACGTATGCGTTACCACCACCGAACGATAAGCTATAACCACAAACAACCCATATCACCGACACTAAGCAGGCAATACTAAAGCACTGCATAACCACGGAGAGCACATTCCGACTTCCAACTAAACCCGCATAAAAAAGCGCGAGGCCAGGCAAAGTCATAAATAGCACTAGGGCTGTCGAAGTTAAAATCCACGCTGTATCGCCAGTGTCAATCGTCTGGCTCCAGCTAATTGCTGGCCATGTAACAAATATAATAGATAGCATCAGTCGTTTTAATAGAGCGTTCACTGTGCCCCCTTTATAGTTAATTTTTATAGTGCTTCGTCGCCTGTTTCGCCTGTTCTTATCCGATGAACTTGACCAAGTTCTGTAACAAAGATTTTTCCATCTCCCACTTTCCCTGTTTTTGCAGCTTCAATAATTGTCTCAACTGCACGGTCAACTAGATCATCCGTAAGTGCTACTTCCACTTTTACCTTAGGTAGAAAATCCACCACATATTCGGCACCCCTATAAAGTTCGGTATGACCCTTTTGACGTCCAAACCCTTTGACTTCAGTGACAGTCATCCCCTGCACGCCTACTTCTGACAAGGCGTTACGAACATCATCAAGACGGAAAGGTTTAATAACTGCGGTTATAAGCTTCATATGTATCCCCTTGGACAAATCATCAATTATATGTCCTTATTTTTAATACTGCTTTTTATAGGGCAAAACCATTGTAACGCTACTTGGAACAATCTTGAAACTATTTGGTGCATTTAAAATAACGCTGCACTAATTTGGTGCATTTAGAATAAAACTAGCGATTTAACTCCAACCGTTGCAACATTGTGGTAGCTATACTGGTCTTAAAAGTTTTGGGTAGGACGAAATAATGCTGATCAAACGACCGCAAGATATCAAAGCTTCCGAAATTACCCCGGAGTCTACATTCCGACAACGGAGGATGTTGCTAAAAACTGCCCTGGCTATGGGCCTAATAAAAACTGCAGACTTATCAGCCCAAGAAGATCTTATACCCCTAAACCAGAAGGAATCAGGAAATCGTGAGGAACCATTTCCTGAAAACGGCCGCCTGAATAACTTAAAACCCTGGCCAAGCAACGTTAGTTCAGAGCCAACATCTTTTGAGGACGTCACTGGATACAATAATTATTATGAGTTTGGAACTAGCAAAACAGATCCTGCAAGTAATGCCCATACACTAGAGACACATCCATGGACTGTGACAGTCGAAGGAGAGGCAGAAAAAACTGGAACTTTTGCCTTAGAGGACATCATCAAAGGACACACTTTAGAAGAACGGATATACCGCTTTCGATGCGTTGAAGCATGGTCAATGGTTGTACCCTGGGTAGGGTTTCCTTTGGGAGACTTGCTCAAACGGTTTGAGCCAACTTCTCAAGCTAAGTATGTGCAATTTTTCACATTAAATGACTCCGACCAAATGCCGGGGGTGCGTTATCCAGTCCTACGTTGGCCATACCGTGAGGGATTGACAATTGAAGAAGCAATGCATCCGTTAACTCTTCTAACCGTCGGTCTTTATGGACAAGTATTACCCAATCAAAATGGCGCACCTCTCCGACTTATAGTTCCTTGGAAATACGGGTTTAAAAGCATTAAGTCTATCGTCCGTATACGTTTTATGGACGAGCAACCACAAACAAGCTGGAACATGGCTAATGCACGAGAATATGGTTTTTACTCTAATGTAAATCCAGATAAAAGCCATCCGAGATGGAGCCAGGCAACTGAAAGAGTTCTTGGCGGTAACATATTCTCTGCGCGCGTTCCCACAATGCTTTTCAACGGTTATGCCGAGGAGGTTGCTAGCCTCTACACAAATCTAAATTTGATGACGAATTACTAGCTGGTTATTTGATTGTGACCCGCCGTTTTCTTGGGTTGATTAAGGCGCTTGTTCTTCTCGCATGTCTGATCCCATTACTGCATCTTTTAGCTAGAGCTAATGGATTAGGAGATCTCGGAGCAAACCCTGTTCAGGAAATTTTACATACACTCGGAAAAACCAGTCTAAATCTAATCCTAATCACTCTAATAATAACTCCCTTACGCAAAGAAACAGGTCTTATCTGGTTGGTTGGTCTTCGTCGAACTCTAGGGCTTTTGTGCTTCTGTTATGTAGTTTTTCATGCTTTAACCTATATAGCTCTTGACCAGGGTTTTGCATGGAACTCTTTATTTGTTGATGTAACACAAAGACCTTATATTACGCTTGGTTTTATAAGTCTTTTGTTGATGGTGCCACTAGCACTAACGTCTACCAACTCAGCCCAGAGACGGCTAGGGCGTAGATGGGCTAAATTACATCGCCTGATATACCTCGCTGCAATTCTTGGAGTTCTTCACTTCTTGCTGCAAGCAAAAATAGATATATCTGATCCTATTTTCTATAGCATCGTCTTACTACTTTTGCTTGGTTACCGTATAAATACCTGGCTAAAAAGCCGGCAGGCTATTAAAAATCGGGGTAATTCTTAGATAGTCATACAATCAATACAACCTCTAGACACTACGGAAGCTCATAGACCCAACTAATAAGCTCATCTAATAGCTCACGACCAGGGCCTCGGTGAGCATCTGGTGCATTGACCATAGCCGAAACAATATATGTCTTTCCACTAGCAGCATGCACATACCCTGCAAGCGCTGCGACGTCATCCAGGCTTCCTGTTTTTATATGTGCTCGACCTTCTTGAGAATCATCAAAACGTCCTCGAGTAGTGCCATCAAGTCCACTAATCGACATAGATGCCATAAATTCTGAACCAAACGAACTGGTCTGAGCAAGCTCTAGAACATTTGTGAGGAGAGATGCTGAAATTCGTGAATCTCGTGAAAGTCCCGCACCATTATCTACGACTAGTGATAACGGGTTTAGGCCTCGTTCGGTCAGGTAGTCATAAATTACCTCTATACCGGCTTCACGTGTTCCAGACACTGGATTTTCTTCAGCTCCTAGCGTATAGAGCAATTGGCGGGTCATAACATTATTGCTGTATTTATTAATACTGCGAATCACCTCCGCTAAAGGTGGAGATTGCCAAGTAAGCATAGGCTCCATATCCCCATCAATGTTCTGTCTAGCAAGGCTGCCCGAATATAGTCCTCCTAGCCCTTGCCATAATGTAGTGAATAACCCGTGCGTGAAAGTATCGTGTTTTAATACCGAACGGTATAGAGAGTAGGGTGCGCAGGCTTTGGGAAAGGAACCAGAGAAAACAACAGTCTCACCATTATCGGGATCACGAATATCAAAGCTTATGCCTGCCTGAAAACCTCGGCATGGACTTCCACTCAGATCGAGACGATTTATAATATTTAAATTTTCTGGTAATGGGTCGGCACTTATAATTACATCCCGTCCATTTGAATGAGCACGAAATATAAACCTTATTGCCTTGTAGTTAACAAGAAGTGCGTTTGGCAAAACATTGTAAGCACGATATGGCTGACTATCGAAATTTCCTTGGTTCTGTACAACATCAGCAAAATAAGAATCGTCAATCACTAGGTTGCCTGTGATCTCTTCAAGACCTAAACGTCGCAGTTCTGCCAACAAACTCCAGAACTTCTCAGTGACGAGATAAGGGTCACCGTAACCCTTAATTGCCAAATCACCGTCTAGTTTACGGCCATCCCAGTCCCCTAAAAAATAAATCTCTGTTGGCCACCGGTAAGTTGGCCCAAGTACTTCAAGGGCAACCCAGGTTGTAAGGAGCTTTATCGTAGACGCTGGATTACGAGGCACCTCTGAAAGGTGCTCTAGAATTAAGTTCTCCCCGTTGAGCTCCCGAACCAAAATACTAATACCTTGGTATGGAATCTCATGTGCACTAACTATACGATCCAACCTGCTAGGCAATTGTGCTGAAGAAAGACCGCAAATCGCATATGAAAGAAAAAGAAAAAAGAACGCTCGCATAGTTAATATTGTGCCTAAGTCTCGAAATAGAGTGTAGGACACCACAATAGAGATGCCCAATGGGTATGGACATTTTTACAAAATAATTAGCCGCTACTTCTTAAGAAACTGGGTGGTACCTTTTTTTCACTACTAACTGCTTTAAGTGGTTCAGCACGATGATCCTGGGAAATTAAGTCAGAAAGAAGCATAACAATAGTTTCCGCATGAACAGTTGCTTCTGAAGAAGACATCTTTCGTACGCTTGCCTTAACTGAAGGCTCCCGAGAAATAGGTTTAACGTAATGAAGTGCTGCATGCAGATCATTAAATGTAGCTCGCAATGTAGGAGGAAGCTCGGTGCTTTCTAAGTCATCCAAATGTTCTGTATAAGCAGCCATTAACCGTTGCTTGAGCGGACCATCTCCTGTGAGTACGACTACCGCTTCTTTAAATCTATCAGTTAAATAAGACAAGGTTGATTATTAGTTTTTATTATTATTCGTATTAAAATATCTAAACAATTAAACACTAGCAGTTTTTACGCTAATAAAACAACCTTAGTACATATAAAATTGTCAAAATATTGAGTCAATATTGGCTATTCATCGTACTTACTGATCTTAAATTTTTTCATTCGATCGGCAAATGTTGAAGGCTTCAATCCTACTAATTCTGCCGCACCTTCTGGACCTGATACTCGCCAATTGGTTACTTGTAGAGCGGAAAGCATATTTTTTCTGCCAAGCGCAGTGAGTTCCTTTTCTGTCATCACTGCAGGCTGATCTATGCTATCGCTAGATCTATCTA
>JAQWRR010000029.1 GCA_029243585.1 Gammaproteobacteria bacterium | reverse complement strand
GAAGAAATTCCTCATTATCTAACCCTAATTTAATCCGACCATGGGCCGACTTCTGCGACAAACATTACGCCTTCAACACCAATCCAAATAATAGTTATTGGTATAAACACCTTCCACCCGAGACGCATAATCTGGTCATAGCGATAGCGAGGAAAAGTAGCTCTAAACCAAAGAAAACAAAACATAAAAAATGACATTTTTAGTGCTAACCAGCCAAAATGTGGTGCCGACAAGAAACTACCTTCCAAAAATGGCACCCCAGCAAAAGGAGAAAGCCATCCGCCACAAAAAAATATAACTGTAAGAGCAGATATCAATATCATGTTGGCGTATTCGCCTAGAAAAAACAGGCCGAAAGCTATCCCTGAATACTCAACATGAAATCCAGCAACGATTTCTGATTCACCTTCAGCCACATCAAACGGAGCTCGATTCGTTTCAGCAACACCCGAAATAAAGTAGACTAAAAACAAGGGGAAAAGTGGCCACATAAACCAGCTCAAAAAACTGGTCCCTGATTGCGCCATAACAATATCGCCAAGGTTTAGACTTCCGCTGGCCATCAACACGCCCACTAGCGCAAATCCCATAGCAATTTCATAAGCCACTATCTGTGCGGCGCATCGCATAGCACCAAGGAAAGCGTACTTTGAGTTAGAAGCCCAACCCGCTAACACAACCCCATAGACACCCAGTGACGTAACCGCTAAAACATAAAGTAACCCAGCATCAATATTAGCAATAACAAAATCTTCGCTGAAAGGTATTACCGCCCATGCCGCAAAAGCAGTCGTTAAAGAAAGTATTGGAGCCAGCAGAAAAAGAAACTTATGGGCATTAACAGGTAAAACAACCTCCTTTAACATCATTTTTATGAGGTCTGCAAAAGGTTGAAGTAAACCATACCAACCGGTTCTATTAGGGCCTAGTCGGTTTTGAATAAAACCGATTAACTTCCTTTCTGCATAAGTAAAATATGCAACGGTAACCATCAGCGGTATTAAGACAATCATTGCTTTAATTACCGTTAATACACTGAACTGAATTGGCTCAGGAAGGCCAAAAAATGCTAGCAACTGATCAAGCTGATAAAAAATATTAGCCATATCTACTTAATAATCTCTTCCAACTTTACTAGCGTTTTGTCCTTTAGCTGTCTCCTGCAATGCTTCACCTCGCCTAACCACCGCATCAATCGAATACATAGGAACATCAAGGCCAGACAAATCAACTTCTGTAGGTTTGATTTCAGCTTCAAACGCTCCCTTATATTGTGTATCAATTATTGGATCACCAACCTCCCCCATAAGAGCCTCAAGAACCTCAAATGCGCTACGATAATCAAAGTCTGAAAGGTTTAGATTGTTACCTAAAACGCGTAAAACTCGCCAACCCTCTCTCGAATCACCGAAAGGCTTTGCAGCGGCCTCAAAGCTTTGCCATTTTCCTTCAACATTAACAAATGTTCCCGCTGTCTCAGCAAATGTGGAAATCGGCAAAAGAACATCCGCATAGCTAAGAAGCTCATCTGTCACATACGGCGTAAAACAAACAACCGTGTCGGCATTCTGGAACGCCTCCCGGGCAAGCTCTGCATCGGCCAAGTCATGCTCAGGTTCTAATCCAAAAAGAATGTAACTTCGTCTAGGGCTAGCAAGCATTCCTTGGGCATCTAAACCAACTGCTTCACTGGCTTGTCCTCCTAGTTCACGATGAGGAAGCGCACCAACCAAAGCTGCGCCAGGTGAATTGGCACCTTCTGGCAAATAACCAAGCGTAGTATTGGTTATTCGACAAAGACCCGCTGCAATAGCACGAATGTCGGCAAAAAAAGGATGTCTTAATGCCATCTGCCCGAGAATCAATAAGGTCTTATCTCGGTCAATTAAAATTCGAGCTGCCTTCCTTTCAGAGTCTGTAATTTCAACACCATCTAATATAGAGCTTAAGCCCTGCGGAGCCTCTTGATCAGTCAACTCAAGCGCAGCTGCTAAAACTGATGCTAGAGATTTGACCAAAATATTGAGGGGTGTTTCGACATAGGCAGAACAAGGAAAGTGGTATTCATAGGTAGTGGGATTAACAAAACCAACTGATGCGCCTTTAATAGCGGCCTTACGCACACGATGCGCAATCATTGGCACCTCTCTACGCAAATTTGAAGCAACAATCAAAACCCCATCAAGATTCTCGAGTTCAGTTATTGGCATACCTAAAGATGGCCATAATGGATCAGCATCCTGATCGCGAAAATCTCGAGCACGAAGTCGGTAATCAATATTATTACTACCAAGATGGCGTGCTATTTGACTAAAAAGAAACATTTCCTCAACAGTTGCGGTAGGAGATATCAACGCACCAAGAGAATCTCCGTCATCACCAATACTAGCTTGAATAAATCGGGATGCATGAGTAATTGCTTTATCCCATGATACCTCTGACCAACCCTTCTCTGTCTTAAGCATTGGCACTGTCAAACGATCATCTGCATAAACGCCCTCATAACTAAATCGATCACGATCAGCTATCCATGTTTCATTAATTAATTCATTTTCACGAGGTACAACACGCTTAAGCTTCCCTCGCAAGACATGCCCAAAAAGATTTGAACCTGAACAGTCATGGGGTGAGATAAGAGGCTTTGCCATCATCTCCCATGCCCTAGCGCTGTAACGATAAGGCTTGTTATTAAGCGCTCCTACTGGGCAAAGGTCGATAATATTGCCAGAAAGTTCATGATCGACACTACGTTCAATATAAGTGCCAATCTCCATGTTTTCACTACGACCAGTTGTACCTAATTCTTGGATTCCAGCGATTTCCTGTCCAAACCGAACACAACGAGTGCAATGGATACATCGTGTCATATCTGTAGAGACTAGCGGACCAAGATTTTTATCCTTAACCGCCCTTTTTTTCTCAACATACCGGGAAACATCACCCCCAAATCCCATTGCCATATCCTGAAGTTCGCACTCACCTCCTTGATCACAGATAGGGCAATCAAGAGGATGATTGATCAGCAGAAACTCCATCGTAGCTTTTTGCGCTGAAATAGCGTTGGCAGAACGTGTAAATACCTTCATTCCGTCGGCTACTGGTGTAGCACAAGCTGGTAAAGGCTTTGGAGCTTTCTCAACCTCCACAAGGCACATACGACAATTGGCAGCTACAGAAAGTTTTTCGTGATAGCAAAAACGTGGGACATAAACATCCTGCCGATCAGTCACTTCGATCAACATTTGTCCTGCTATTGCCTCAACCGGCACACCATTAACTTCAATAGTGACGATTTTATCTGTCATAAGTTATAGCCTGCTTTTACGCAGCTGACTCCAAGTCATCTACCAGGCTGCGCCCCCCGTTATTTACCATGAATTCAAATTCATGACGAAAATTTCTAATAAAACTTTGTACTGGCCAAGCCGCAGCATCACCTAACGCACAAATTGTATGCCCCTCAATCTTATTGGCCACATCAACAAGCATATCGATATCTTCGTTCCTACCATGACCCTCTAAAATTCTCGATAACACTCTATACAACCAACCCGTCCCCTCACGGCATGGAGTGCACTGCCCACAGGATTCAGCGAAGTAGAACCGGCTGATTCGTCTAAGAACATTGACCATACAAGTCGTTTCATCCATTACGATCATTGCACCAGTACCTAGGCCGGACTTAGCATTACGTAGCGTGTCAAAGTCCATTGTCAGGTCCATAACCATCTCTGCTGACAACACAGGCACAGAAGAGCCTCCGGGAATAACTGCCTTTAATTTTCTCCCCTCACGGACGCCACCGGCTATTTCTAATAATTCTTTAAAAGGGATTCCCAATGGAACTTCGTAGTTACCAGGTTTCTCAACATGTCCAGAGACAGAGAAAATCCCGGTTCCACCTGAGCCTTCAACGCCAAGATCTAAAAACCATTTAGCACCATTACGAAGAATAGAGGGCACAGAAGCTAAACTCTGCGTGTTATTAATAGTTGTTGGTGCTCCGTAAAGACCAAAGTTAGCTGGAAATGGAGGCTTGAACCGTGGCTTGCCCTGTTTTCCTTCAAGAGACTCAAGCAGGGCTGTTTCCTCTCCACAAATATAAGCTCCAGCACCTATAAAGGTATAAATATCAATACTGATTCCTGATCCCTGAATATTCTCACCAAGCCATCCGGATTCGTATGCCTCTTTAAGAGCCGCCTCGAAACGGGGAACCGGTTCCCCCAAAAACTCACCACGAATATAGTTATAAGCGACACTTGCACCCATGGCATAGGCGGCAATTGCCATACCCTCGATTAAAGAATGAGGGTTGTAACGTAAAATCTCACGGTCATGACATGTGCCAGGCTCACTCTCATCAGAGTTGCATACAAGGTATTTTTGGATACCAGGATCCTTTGGCATGAAGCTCCATTTTAAACCAGTTGGAAACCCTGCACCGCCACGACCTCTGAGACCAGAGGCTTTTACCTCATCAATAATCGCCTCTGGAGTTAACTCGCCATTAAGCACTTTCTTCCACGCCTGATACCCACCTAACTCAAGGTAGTTTTGTAACGACCAAGGTTCATCTTGAAATTTAAGCGTTGCAAAACAAACCTGATTGAATTCAGTCATAGCCAGTACTAGTCCAATTGCTCGAGTATTTCATCAACTTTAATTGAGGTCAGGTTTTCATGATAAACGTGATCGACCATCATCATAGGTGCCCCACAACATGCAGCAAGACACTCCTCTTCTTTCTTTAAATAAAACTTGCCGTCCTCAGTACTCTCACCAAGCTTTATTCCAAGACGCTCTTCAAGATGGGACACAATCTCATCTGACCCTCTTAACATGCAGGAAATGTTTGTACAGACAGAGACGCAATGCCGGCCCACTGGCTCCGTCTCAAACATCGAGTAAAAGGTTGCAACCTCATAGACCTGTATGGCCGGTAGACCTAGATGATCTGCAACCGCATTCATTATTTCAGCACTCAAATAACCCTGGTTTTCATGCTGTGCAGCCTGCAAAGCTCCGATAACAGCGGAACGTTGACGCCCTTCTGGGAACTTCGAAACCCACCGATCAATTTCTTCACGAAGATGATCAGATAATTTGACCGGGGTCATCGGTCTATCTCCCCGAATACGATATCTTGAGTGCCAATTACAGAAACTACATCAGCTAACATATGGCCTACAACCATCTCGTTCATTGCAGCAATATGTGCAAATCCAGGCGCTCTGACCTTTACCCGATAAGGTTTATTGGCGCCATCTGAAATAACGTAACAGGCGAACTCTCCCTTAGGATGTTCAATTGCAGCGTAAGCCTCGCCTTCAGGAACACAATACCCCTCAGTAAAAAGCTTAAAGTGATGAATTAGTGACTCCATGTCATCTTTCATTTCAATACGAGAAGGTGGAACTATCTTGTGATCATCCAAAACAACTGGACCAGGATTTTTTCTAAGCCAAGTAACACACTGCTTGATAATTTCATTTGACTGGCGCATCTCTTCCATTCGCACGAGATAACGGTCATAACAGTCACCATTAACTCCAACAGGAATATCAAAATCAACCTGATCATATACCTCATAAGGTTCTGTTTTTCTTATATCCCAAACCACCCCAGAACCTCTCAACATAGGCCCTGAAAACCCAAGTTGCTTTGCACGTTCTGGAGATACCACACCTATATTCACAGTTCTTTGCTTCCAAATGCGATTATCGGTAAGCAAAGTCTCATAATCGTCAACACACCCAGGAAATCTTCCAGTAAAAGCATCGATAAAATCAAGGAGAGAGCCGCTTCTATCCTCATTCATAAGCCCTAAATCTTTATCTGATCTGTGTGCTGAACGTTGATATTTAGGCATTTGTTCTGGAAGATCCCTGAACACGCCTCCTGGACGATAATAAGTCGCATGCATACGCGTACCTGAAACTGCCTCATAGCAGTCCATAAGATCTTCTCGTTCACGAAAGCAATACAAAAACATTGTCATAGCGCCAACATCAAGACCATGACATCCAAGCCACAACAGATGATTCAAAATCCGCGTAATTTCATCAAACATTGTCCGTATATATTGAGCACGAATAGGCGGTGTGACATCTAACAGCTTCTCAAGCGCTAAGACATAACCGTGCTCATTGCACATCATAGAGACATAATCTAATCGATCCATATAGCCAATCGACTGATTAAAAGGTTTGCTCTCTGCAAGCTTTTCTGTTGCCCTATGAAGCAATCCAATATGCGGATCTGCACGATGAATAACCTCACCATCCATCTCTAATACGAGACGTAATACACCATGTGCAGCGGGATGCTGCGGACCAAAGTTCATTGTAAAGTTCTGAATTTCGGGCACTATGAAATCTCTTGTTGACTCAACTAGCTATCTTTAAGATCGGGCTCATACCGATTATCGTCACGTATAGTTTTAGGTACTAAAGTTCGCGGTTCTATTGTGACCGGTTGATAAACAACGCGCCCCTTTTCAGAGTCGTAACGCATCTCAACATTACCGATCAGAGGGAAATCTTTACGAAAGGGATGCCCAATAAAACCATAGTCCGTAAGGATTCGACGCAGATCTGGATGTCCACGAAAAATAATGCCATAAAGGTCAAAGACTTCGCGCTCATACCAATCTGCTGATGCCCAAACCCCAGTCACAGAATCTGCCACCGGGCGTTCATCGCTCTCACAGAATACTTTAAGCCGTAAGCGGTAATTATTTGTCACAGAAAGCAAATGATAGACAACAGCGAACCGATTAATAGGCTTGTATTCTGTTTCAGCTATAACATCGCCAGCAAAAGAACCATCTGTTTTACTGATTCCACGACTAAAACCGGTACTAGTAGCAGACAATGTTTCCCACTCATTTCTGCCATAGCTCAAATAATCTACTCCAGAAACATCCATCAACATATCAAAACCGAATGCATCATTATCATGCAAAATACGGCAACACTCGATTAAATCATCTGCCATGACAGAATAACCGAGCTCGATAGAGGCATCTTTAAGCAATTTAAGCTTGTCACCAAATTCTTCACTTATTGCCTCAGATAGCACAACATATTTTTTACTAAGTTCTATCAATCTAACAAAAACCTATACAAATAAACTTCTATCCAAACACCAGGAAAATACTAAAAAAATACGCCTACCGAGCAATCGTCTCGGTTCGTCGAATCTTTTTTTGCAATTGAAGTATCCCGTACAACAACGCCTCGGCTGTCGGGGGACAACCAGGCACATAAACATCTACTGGAACTATACGGTCACACCCACGCACAACAGAATAAGAGTAATGGTAATAACCCCCTCCATTTGCACAAGAGCCCATAGAAATAACCCACTTTGGATCTGGCATCTGGTCATAGACCCGACGCAACGCTGGTCCCATCTTATTGCATAAGGTACCCGCAACTATCATCACATCAGATTGCCGTGGACTGGGTCGAAACATAATTCCAAAACGATCAAGGTCATATCGAGCAGCTCCAGCATGCATCATTTCCACAGCACAACATGCAAGACCAAAAGTCATAGGCCACATAGACCCCGTTCGTGCCCAGTTAATCACCGTATCTACCTGGGTTACAAAAAAACCTTTTTCCATAACTTCGTTTTCAACGGACTCTGGAAAATCTACAGGCACTTGCCGACTTAATCCCATTCTAAGGCTCCTTTGCGCCACTCATAAATAAAACCAACAACTAGCACAGCAAGAAACACAGCCATCGATATAAGACCAAACATTCCAATCTGATCAAGCGAAACCGCCCAAGGAATCAGGAAAGCCGTCTCTAAATCAAAAATTATGAATAAAATAGCTACCAAGTAGTAGCGAATATCAAACCGCATTCGAGTATCTTCAAAGGCTTCAAAACCACACTCATAAGGCGCTTCCTTGTTTGGGTCTTTTGCACCTTTTCCTAGCGCCATCCCAACAAACAATAGAACCAAGCCCCAGCCGCCCGAGACACATATAAAAATCAATAATGGTGCGTAATTAGAAAGCATTTATTACCCTCAGCCGGCACGGATTGTACCAGCCGAAGTCCTTCTTGTGGGCAACTATTATTAGCCCGGTTTAAGCATGGTGCCGATGGCCGGACTCGAACCGGCACGGCTTTCGCCACTGCCCCCTCAAGACAGCGTGTCTACCAGTTCCACCACATCGGCGTACACCTTTATTTTTGCCTCATGGCAAACCCGCGAGCCATGCTAATTATCACTGTCCTGGCCCTCATTACTAACGCTCTCTGGAAGATCTGGTAATTCAGTAGCCTCTATTAGCGGAGTTGCGGGAACGGCTATTTCATCAGACTGCTCAATAACCCCATCTAGAATACTTGTCGGTGCTGTTGGTGTCTGACCTGCAAGATATGCCAATGTCAGGCTCGTCCCAAAAAACACAGTAGCCAAAACAGCAGTTGCTCTTGAAAAAAAACTTCCCGAACCTCGAGAACCAAAGACTGTTCCTGAAGCACCTCCGCCAAAACCGGCTCCCGCATCTGCTCCTTTGCCTCGCTGGATCAGAACGAGGACCACTATAAGTATGGCCACAAGCATGTGGATGTATATCGTTATTGATTGCAAGGACATAGGTTTAATCTCATATAAAGCAGCTAAAACTTAATCGCTAAGCTGCTTGGAAAATAGCTAGAAACTCCTCAGCATTAAGTGATGCTCCACCAACCAAACCACCATCTACATCTTCCATAGAAAGAAGTTCCTTTGCGTTTTCACTTTTCATGCTTCCGCCATAAATAATCTGCACTAGGGATGCAATTGTAGCATCCTGTTCACTTATTAAGGACCGAATAAATGAGTGAGTCTCTTGCGCTTGATCAGGAGTAGCCGTAAGTCCCGTACCAATTGCCCACACTGGCTCATAAGCAACTACTGCACTGCTAAATGCAGTAGATCCAGCAGAATCAATCACCTTTTGAATCTGCCTTCGCACTACATTTTGGGTTTGACCGGCTTCTCGCTCCTCTAACGTCTCACCTACACATAAAATAGGCTGAAGCCCCTGTGCTTGAGCTGCAATAAACTTACTTGAAACCACCTCATCCGTCTCACTATAAAGTGCGCGTCTTTCCGAATGACCAACAATCACATATTGACAACCACAGTTTTTAAGCATCAAACCAGAAACTTCACCCGTGAAGGCTCCTGAATCAGGTTCCATAGCAATGTTCTGCGCACCAAGCATGATTGCCTTACTTTTTAATGCCTCAGCAGCAATATGCAGGTAGGGATATGGGGGGCACAGAAGCATGATTCGATCACCATCATTAGAAACTCCAGAGCACAAGCTAGATATTAGCTGTTGGCTACTCTCCGTGGATCCATTCATTTTCCAATTGCCGGCAATTAATGGTGTACGCGCTGTCACTTATTAATCCTCTTACAAGCTTGCCAGAAACATATCTTCAACACAGAACGCTCTAGAGCGCGGCGAGAGCTTAAGGGGGAGAGTGGGCTAAATCAACGGTTATCAGCAATCTTTTTGACAAAATCTGCCAGACTATTTGCCAATGAGATTACACTTGCCTCATCTTCACCCTCAATCATCACACGTACAAGTGGTTCAGTACCAGATGACCTCAAAACCACTCGCCCTCTTTGCCCAAGTTTAGCTTCAGCATCATTGATCGCTTCATTAATTTCTGGGTGTGAGGCCAAATCGAAGTTACCTGATACTTTTACATTTACTGTTTTCTGTGGGTAGATTTGCATTCCACTAACCAGTTCCTTAAGGCTTTTTTGTCTACGAGACATGATCTCAAGCACTTGCAATGCGGAAACCAACCCATCACCTGTAGTTGTCTTATCCAAACAAATTAAATGCCCAGAGGCCTCACCACCTATCATTCCACCATTATTTTGAAGCATAGCCAGCACATTTCTATCGCCGACTTTTGCGCGATGAAACTCAATACCAAGATCTTTAAAAGCCAATTCGATCCCGAGATTCGTCATAACAGTACCAACTACAGGACCATTCAATGTTCCTTGGTCTAGACGATCACGAGCAAGCACATATAGTAATTTATCCCCATCAACCAGAGAACCTTCTTCATCAACCATTAGAACTCGATCTGCATCACCATCCAGAGCGATTCCAACATCAGCCTGTACTCCGCTCACCGTGACCATAAGAAAATTGGGATGGGTGGAACCACACCCTTCATTAATATTTCGACCATTAGGTGAACAGCCAATTGCGATGACTTCAGCGCCAAGGTCGGCGAGTACTCGAGGAACAACTTTATAGCCAGCTCCATGGGCTCCATCAACTACAATTCTCAGTCCCTTAAAATCTGTACCTTCTGGAATAGTACCCTTACAAAATGCTTGATAATCTAGACGGGCCGAAGATACATGTTTAGCCTGACCAAGAGATCTTGAGGTTCTTGTTACAGCATCATCAGACAGGAGCCCCTCTATAGCCTTCTCCAGGTCATCTGAAAATTTTGCGCCATTTCGATCAAAGAATTTAATCCCGTTATCATAATATGGGTTGTGGGAGGCACTTATTACAATGCCAAAATCAGCGCCAAGTTTACGAGTTAGAAAAGCAATGCCTGGCGTAGGAAGTGGGCCAGTTAAAAGCACATCAATGCCTGATGCTACAAACCCGGATTCAAGAGCAGACTCAAACATATAGCCAGAAACACGGGTATCCTTGCCGATTAAGACTGTGCCTCCGTTTGGAACTAGGACACGCGCAGCAGCACTAGCTAAGCTCAAAGCAAAATCAACCGTCATCGGTGACTGGCCAACTTCTCCACGAATACCGTCGGTTCCAAAGTACTGCAGACGCAAGAGTTTATTCCTCTAACTTATAATGGAGATGACAATCAAGCTGCCTTAACATGCCACTTAATGTTGACTAGCAGGGCCACCAAGCGGAGAGCTACCATTTCCTTTAGATACTTCCATATCCTGAACCTCTTCTCCATCTCCTGGCTCAGAATCATCCCAATCATCCGGAGGGCTAGGTTCCTTTCCAGACATAATCTCTTTGATTTGCTCTACATTAATCGTCTCATACTTAATAAGAGCCTCGGCCATAAGATGTAATGTATCTGTCTTGTCCTCAAGGATTGTCTTTGCATCCTTATAACAAACATCAATCAACTCTCTAATTTCTTCATCAATTATATTAGCGGTGACATCAGAAACTTGTTTATGGCGTGTCACACTTCTACCTAAAAAGATCTCTCCATCATCCTCAGAGTAAGTTAATGGCCCTAGCTTTTCAGATAAACCCCATTTAGTAACCATATTTCTAGCAATATCTGTTGCCCGTTCAATATCATTTGAGGCGCCGGTCGTTACATAGGCAGGCCCGAAAATCAGCTCTTCTGCAATTCTTCCGCCGAAAAGGCTTTTCATTTGACTCATAAGGCGCTGCTTTGAATAGCTATAACGGTCCTCTTCTGGAAGAAACATCGTAACTCCAAGAGCACGTCCGCGCGGAATAATGGTGACCTTATAAACTGGATCATGGTCAGCAACTGTCAAGCCAACGATTGCGTGACCTGACTCATGGTAAGCAGTTAATTTTTTCTCATTCTCGCTCATAACCATAGAGCGCCGTTCCGCACCCATCATGATTTTATCTTTAGCCTTATCAAAGTGATCCATGGTTACAGTTCGACGATTAGCTCTGGCTGCAAGAAGAGCACCTTCGTTTACTAGGTTTGCAAGGTCTGCACCAGAAAAACCAGGTGTACCCCTGGCTATAACCGATGGATTCACATTCTTAGCGACTGGGACTTTTCGCATATGTACCTTCAAAATCTGTTCACGACCTTTAACATCAGGCAAAGGCACTACGACCTGACGATCAAACCGTCCTGGTCGTAACAATGCTGGATCAAGAACATCAGGACGGTTAGTTGCAGAAATAACTATTACGCCTTCATTACCCTCAAAGCCATCCATCTCAACAAGAAGTTGATTTAGGGTCTGTTCACGCTCATCGTGCCCTCCGCCTAGACCAGCACCACGATGGCGCCCAACAGCATCAATTTCATCAATAAAAATGATGCAGGGGGATTGTTTTTTTGCCTGCTCAAACATATCACGAACACGGGATGCCCCCACTCCTACAAACATCTCTACAAAATCTGAACCTGAAATTGTAAAAAATGGAACTTGCGCTTCTCCTGCGATAGCTCTTGCAAGTAATGTTTTGCCGGTTCCAGGAGAACCAACCATCAGCACTCCCTTTGGGATTTTTCCACCAAGTCGTTGAAACTTAGCCGGATCTTTCAGAAACTCAACAATCTCAACAACTTCTTCTTTGGCCTCTTCAATACCAGCTACATCTGCAAAGGTCACATTGACTTGATCCTCATCAAGCAACCGAGCCTTACTTTTTCCAAAAGACATTGCGCCACGCCCACCAGCACCACCCTGCATCTGACGCATGAAATAAACCCATACAGCGATTAGTAACAGAATTGGAAAAGATGAAATAAAAAGTTGCAATAAAAATGATTGCTGCTCAGGAGGACTAGCCTCAATAACAACATCATTTTCTACTAAAGTACCAATCAGTAGCGTGTTATCTGATTCGGGGTTATACGTTACGAAGCTCTCCCCATTCCTGACAAACCGAATCGCTTCGTCATCAAATGTCACTTCCTCTACTGACCCGTCCCTGATCTGTCTTAAGAAAACAGAGTATGGAATTGGACTAACACTCTGATTGCTAGGGCTAAAACTCTGAAAAACTGATAACAGAACTACCGCAATCACGATCCATAAAATCACGTTCTTTGCTAAGTCATTCAATGCTTTACCCTCAAGAAATTTAAAAACTCACGTAGATTCAAGACACTACTACATCTGATAATTTCTAGCCAATAAATACACCTCTCGACTTTCTGGTCGAGACGCTCGGGGCTTTATAGTCCTTACTGAGCTAAAACTCTTCTTAACAAGGCCAACAAACTCTTCAAAACCCTCTCCTTGAAAAAGCTTAGTCAAAAATCCACCTCCCTCACCAAGCACCTCAAAAGAAAAGGTAAGCGCATCTTCAGCTAATCCAATTGCCCGTGGCTGATCAATAGCCTTGTTACCTGAGATATTGGGGGACATGTCTGATATTACAAGGTCTATTGGGGCATCCCCAAGAAGCGCATGCAACAAAGATATCGTCTCTGTTTTGGTGAAATCTCCTAAAACAAACTCTACTCCGTCGATTGGATCCATTGGCTGTTTATCGACAGCCCATAACCGTCCGTTGGGGCCAATAGTTTTTGAAGCGAACTGGCTCCAGCTTCCTGGACTTGCCCCAAGGTCTATACACCTAATACCAGGTCTAAAAAGGCCGTCGCTATCTTGAATCTGCTGTAACTTATAAACCGCTCTAGATCTCCAACCCTCTCTTGCTGCCCTTTCCATGTAGGCATCTTTCCTGTGCCTTTGCCTCCAATGATTGGTGGATTTTGATCGCTTTGTCATGAGCCTTGATGCACAACTGTGGGGCAATGCCTTATATACTATCTCTTAATGAAACTAAATCGATCACAATGCAAGTATCTACGCACAAAAGGTCATGACCTTAAACCTATTATCTTTGTAGGAGGATCAGGACTCACAGATAATATCTTTAGCGAGTTAGATATAGCTCTAGAATATCATGAACTTTTAAAAATTCGTGTGCGGGTTGGAGACAGAGATAAAAGAGATGCTTTGCTAGAGAAAATACTACAACGATCATCATCAGTACTTATACATCGAACTGGAAATGTTGCGCTACTATACCGAAAAGCAGCTAAACCTAAGCTAGTATTACCAAAGACAAGTTCAACCCAGAAAAACCAAAACTAATCTTCATACTTGACAGAAACAACCTCATAAAAAAGCTTGCCGCTTGGAGCAGAAACCTCCACATCATCTCCTACTAACTTACCAATTATTGCTCGGGCAATGGGGGATTTTATAGAAATCAGGCCCTCTTTTATATCAGCTTCATCCTCTCCAACTATCTTATAAACGGTAGTTATATTGGAGTCAGGATTTAAGAGACCAACGGTCGCACCAAACACGGCTTTACCGCCTGCATTTAGCTTAGAAACTTCAATAATCTGTGCATTTGATAACTTACCCTCAAGATCTCGAATTCTTGCTTCTGCTAACCCCTGCTGTTCCTTGGCTGCATGGTACTCAGCATTTTCACGAAGATCCCCATGCTCACGTGCTGTTCCAATAGCCGCACTAATCTCAGGACGCTCTGCCTTTAAACGCTTAAGCTCTGCCCTAAGTTGCTCAGCACCACGAGTCGTTAAAGGAACTTTTTCCATCACGCAACCTCATCATGTAAATCCTGCAAACTATTAACAACAGTATTGTCTAAGTGATCTAAAGCATCACATGTCGCTTTTGCGGCTGTTAACGTTGTGTAATAAGTAATATTTCGGTGGACAGCTTCGGCTCGAATTGAGTATGACTCTTTTATTGCACGTTTTCCTTCAGTTGTATTCACAATAAGGCTAATTTCATTGTTTTTAATCATATCAACAATATGTGGTCTTCCCTCTCTAACTTTATTAACACGCCGGCAGGCAACGCCACCCTTGGCTAAAGCATTAGCAGTTTCACCTGTCGCGAAGATCTCAAACCCTCTATTAATCAAGCTTCTCCCGAGCTCTACAGCACCAGGCTTATCACTGTCACGCACGCTAATAAGAGCTGTTCCCTTCTGAGGCAACGAAACCCCAGAAGCGAGCTGAGCTTTTGCATAAGCTTCACCAAACGTACGGCCAGTTCCCATAACCTCACCTGTCGATTTCATTTCTGGTCCTAAGATAGGGTCAGCATCCGGGAATTTAATAAATGGGAAAACCGCTTCCTTTACAGAATAATACGGGCGACTAGAAGGGGTGCTCACCCCTTGCTCTTTGAAAGTTATACCAGCCATCGCTTTAGCAGCTATCTTGGCAAATTGCAGCCCAGTCGCTTTTGACACAAACGGGATCGTACGAGATGCCCTAGGATTTACTTCTAGCACATAGATAATGTCATTTTGAATAGCAAATTGAGTATTCATAATTCCAATCACATTAAGTTCACGAGCCATCTGTCGCACCTGCTCCCCAAGAACCTCTTGAAGAGCAGTATCTAGACTAAATGGAGGCAAGGAACATCCAGAATCCCCTGAGTGCACACCTGCCTGCTCCACGTGCTCCATAATTCCGCTTATGATTACCTCTTCACCATCAGATATAGCATCAACATCTACCTCAACAGCCAAATCTAGAAACCGATCTAAAAGAACTGGGCTTTCATTAGATACACTTACAGCCGCAGCCATGTACCCTCTTAAATCTTCTTCTTCAAAAACAACCTCCATAGCACGCCCACCTAAAACATATGATGGGCGCACAACCAGTGGGTATCCAACCTCAGCCGCCATCTTAATAGCTTCCTCCTCATTACTAGCCGTTCGGTTAGGCGGCTGCTTTAAACCCAATCTATCAATTAGCTGCTTAAACCTTTCTCGGTCCTCGGCAAGATCAATCGAATCCGGTGATGTGCCAATTATTGGCACTCCTGCAGCTTCAAGAGGCCTTGCCAGTTTTAAGGGTGTCTGACCACCGTACTGAACAATAACCCCCTTGGGCTGCTCTTTTTCAACTATCTCTAGAACATCCTCCAAGGTTAAAGGCTCAAAATAGAGACGGTCTGATGTATCAAAATCAGTGGAAACAGTCTCTGGATTACAATTCACCATGATTGTCTCGTAGCCAGCCTCCTTCAAAGCGAAAGCGGCATGGACACAACAGTAATCAAATTCTATACCTTGACCAATCCGGTTTGGCCCGCCACCAAGAATCATAATCTTGTTCGAGGCTGTGGGATATGACTCACACTCTTCCTCATACGTTGAATAAAGATAAGCTGTATCACTTGCAAATTCTCCTGCACAAGTATCAACCCTCTTAAAAACAGGTCTTATATTGTTCTTGTAACGCATTGTTCTTACATAACTTTCCTCTTTACCAATAAGCGATCCAATTCGGCTATCACTAAATCCTTTTCGTTTTAGCCGGTATAACTCCTTTAAGGTAAGTGCCTGGGAACCAGCGGATATTAAACCCACCTCATCATCAATAAGATCTTTTATCTGAGCCAAAAACCAGAGGTCAATACCAGTCAAATCAGATATTTCTTCAAGAGAAAATCCACGCCTAAAAGCGTCAGCAACGTACCAAATACGTTGCCCTCCAGCCATTTGCAGTTCTTCTCGAAGTGCATCTAATTCGGCGTCTGTATCCAGTGATTTACAAACAGGAGTAAAACCGTCTGTTCCAGTCTCAAGCCCTCTAAGGGCCTTATTAAGTGACTCTTGAAATGTTCGGCCAATAGCCATCACTTCTCCTACAGACTTCATTTGAGTCGTAAGTCGATCATTAGCTAAGGGGAATTTTTCAAAGGTAAAACGGGGTATTTTTGTTACAACGTAATCAATACTCGGTTCAAATGAAGCGGGCGTAG